>JBBSRS010000163.1:0-6195 GCA_038242795.1 Burkholderiales bacterium | reverse complement strand
TTTTGATGGCCCAGATTGTCTTTGGCCTGGGCTGGTCCGGCCTGTTCGCGGGCGTCGAATGGGCGGTGACGGATGCGCACATCAGCTGGGGCTGGCCACTGGTGATGGCCCTTTTGTACATCGCCATTGGCCCGGCGGTGGTGGCCTACCGCTGCTGGGGCATGGGCGTGCAGCGCGTCGGCCCGGCGATTGCCGGCTTTTTCTCGAACCTGACCCCGCTGTTTGCCGCGCTGCTGTCAGCGGCGTTCCTGGGCGAGGTGCCGCACCTCTACCATGCGCTGGCGTTTTTGCTGATTGTCGGCGGCATCGTGGTGTCGTCGCGGCGCTGAGGCGGTGGTTAGTCCTGCCCAAACCGCTGCCTGAACGCATCGCAAAACGCGTCCGTTCCACTGAGCAGCAGCGTCAGGGTGTGGCGCGGTTTGCCGGGTGCGCCGGCTAGCGCGTCCAGCGAACCGGTTGCCGGGTTGAAGGTGATGCGTTCGGGCGCGGTGAATTCGCGGACGCCGTGCAGATCGTAGTCCCAGTCACCGCCCTCGGCGACCGGGCCGCGCGTGCCGGGAAAGGCTTGGTGCGCCCAGCGCAGCACGCGAACCACTTCCGCGTGCACGGCAGCCACCTTTTCAGGCCAAGTCGAGGCCATCGCTTCAAACGTGCCGGTGCCCTCGGTGTCTTCGCTGTAATCGAAGCTCAAATACTGCAAGCACATGCGCCCTGCCCTGTCAGTCAGAAGGTTCCCGGGTACGCGCCGCCGTCGGCCAGCACGTTCTGGCCGGTCATGTAGGCGGCCTGCTGGCTGCACAGGAACGCGCAGATGGCGCCGAACTCATCGGGCGTGCCGTAGCGGCCGGCAGGGATTTGCGCCTGTTGCGTGCGGCGGATTTCTTCAACACTCCTGCCCGACTTCTCGGACGCGGCGCGCACGGTGGTGGCAATGCGGTCGGTGTCGAACTTGCCGGGCAGCAGGTTGTTGATCGTCACGCCCTGTGCGGCGAGTTGGGTACGCGCCACGCCGGCGACAAAACCCGTCAGCCCGCTGCGCGCGCCGTTGGACAAGCCCAGGATGTCGATCGGTGACTTGACCGAGCTGGAGGTGATGTTGACGATGCGGCCAAACCCGCGCGCGGCCATGCCATCGACCGTCGCCTTGATGAGTTCGATGGGCGTCAGCATGTTGGCATCGACCGCCCTGATCCAGGCATCACGGTCCCAGTCCCGAAAGTCGCCCGTCGGCGGACCGCCGGCGTTGGTGACGACGATGTCGAATTCCTTGCGCAGTGCGAACACCGCAGCGCGGCCTTCGACCGTGGTGATGTCTGCAACCACAAATTTCACGCTTGCGCTTTCTGGGCGTGCGCTGTCTGCTATCAATTTATTGGCAGCCACTTGCAGCGCTTCGGCGCCGCGTGCCACGATGAGCACATGCACGCCTTCGCGCACCAGCGCCTGTGCGCAGCCAAAACCCAAGCCCTTGCTGGCGCCGCAGACCAATGCATGTTTACCGGCGATTCCTAAATCCATGTTGACTCCTTGATGATCATGAGCGCGAAAAAGCACCCATGATACGGAGTCCGTCCCGCCGGTGTCCGCAAGGAAATGCTAGCGCGCCGCCCGCGTGAAGACAAAAATCCCGGCAATCACCAGCACCGTGCCGGCGGCCACCCAGGCGGTGAACGGCTCGCCCAGAATCACCACGCCCATCAGGATGGTGGACAGCGGGCCGATCATGCCGGTCTGGGCCGCCAGGCTGGCGCCGATGCGTTCACTCGCCATCATCACCATCAGCACCGGCACGGCGGTGCACAGCGTGGCGTTGAGCACCGACAGCCAGATCACTTCGGGCGCCACCATTGCCGCGCTCATGGGGCGCAGCACCACGAACTGCAGCAGGCAACACAGGCAGGCCACGCTGGTGGCGAGGCCGACCAGACGCATCGAGCCCAAACGCTTGACCATCTCGCCGCTGTACACCAGGTACAGCGCATAACTGACCGCGCTGCCAAACACCAGCAGCGCCCCCCAGGCGGCGTCGCGGCCCTGCAGCGTGATCTCGTGGCTGAACACCAGCGCCACGCCGGCATAGCTGATGGCCATGCCGAGGAGGTGCGGCAGCGCAATGCGCCGCTGGTAGAACACCAGCCCCAGCAGCAGCACCAACGTCGGGTTGAGGTACAAAATCAGTCGCTCCAGCGAGGCGCTGATGTAAGCCAGGCCGGCAAAGTCCAGGAAGCTGGCCAGGTAGTAGCCGGTCACGCCCAGCCACACGATGCCCAGCCAGTCCTTGCGTGAAAGCGGCGCTTTGCCCCGGCTGGCCCACCAGGCCATGAGCGCGAAGATCGGCAGCGCAAACAGCATGCGGTACATGATCAGCGTGACGGCATCGACGCCATGCCGGTACGCCAGCTTGACGATGATCGCCTTGCCGCTGAAGGCAATCGCGCCGAAACTCGCCAGCAGCAAGCCGGTCGCTATGCTTTTGGGAGCTACTGGCGCAGACCCCGCTTGCACCAGAGGCCTATTTGGTTCAGAAGTATTGTTCAAGGTGTTTTTCGCTCGCCACGGCCAGGCCGCCGTGACATCCTGCATGTCGCATGGCCTCAAGTTTGGCACGGGCCAGTCGGCCGGCGGCATCTAGCATTTGGGCGGCACTCCCCTTGATTGGAGAAGACCTGCTGCCATCGGCCAGCTTGACCGTGTGAATGGGCAGCGTGCATGAAAAACGGCACCCGGAGGTGCCGTTTTTGTGCAGACCGTCAGGGTGTCAGCATCATTCTTCGACGAAGGCTTCTTCCCGCTTGTTTTTCACGGCCGGCAACAGCACGATCACCAGCATCAGGACCGCAACGGCCAGGATACCTGCAGAAATCGGGCGGGTCACGAACACATTCCATTCGCCCCGCGACAGCAGCAGCGCCCGGCGCAGGTTTTCTTCCATCATCGGGCCCAGGATCAGGCCCAGCAGCAAAGGCGCAGGCTCAACGCCCAGCTTGGCGAAGATGTAGCCGACGATGCCGAAGATGCCCACGATCCAGATGTCCCAGGTGTTGTTGTTGGTCGAGTACACGCCAATGGCACAGAACAGCACGATGGCCGGGAACAGGTAGCGGTAAGGCACGGTCAACAGCTTGATCCACATGCCGATCAGCGGCAGGTTCAAAATCACCAGCATCGCATTGCCAATCCACATCGAGGCAATCAGGCCCCAGAACAGTTCCGGGTTGGCGGTCATGACCTGCGGGCCGGGCTGGATGTTGTGAATCGTCATCGCGCCCACCATCAGCGCCATAACGACGTTGCCCGGAATGCCCAGTGTGAGCAGGGGAATGAAGGAAGTCTGCGCGCCGGCGTTGTTGGCCGCCTCGGGACCGGCCACGCCGCGAATATTGCCTTGGCCAAAAGGCACTTCACCCGGCCGCATTTTCAATTTCTTTTCAAGCGCATAGGCCGCAAACGAGGACAGCAAGGCGCCGCCGCCGGGGAGAATACCCAGTGAGCTGCCCAGCAGGGTACCGCGCAACACAGCAGGCGACATGTCCTTGAAGTCCTGCTTGGTGGGAAACAGCCCTTCAACTTTCGCAACGAACACTTCGCGCTCATGCGCTGGTTGGGCCAGGTTGGTGATGATCTCGCCGTAGCCGAACACGCCCATGGCAATGGCGACAAAGCCGATGCCATCGGTCAGTTCTGGAATGTCAAAGCTGAAACGGGCCACGCCCGAGTTCACGTCGGTGCCGACCAGGCCCAGCAGCAAGCCCAGCAGAATCATGCCAACCGCCTTGAGCAATGAGCCCGAAGCCAGCACCACCGCACCAATCAGACCCAGCGTCATCAGCGCAAAGTATTCGGCAGGACCGAACTTGAAAGCCAGTTCGGTCAGGGGCGGGGCAAATGCAGCCAAAATCAGGGTGCCAACGCTGCCGGCAAAGAACGAACCCAGGCCGGCTGCGGCCAATGCCGGACCCGCTCGCCCTTTTCGGGCCATCTGGTAGCCGTCGATACAGGTGACCACCGAGGACGACTCTCCCGGTAAGTTGACCAAAATAGCGGTGGTCGAGCCGCCGTACTGGGAACCGTAATAAATACCGGCCAGCATGATGAGTGCCGACACCGGAGGCAATGCATAGGTGGCAGGCAGCAGCATGGCAATGGTGGCGGCCGGGCCAATGCCCGGCAACACGCCGATCAGCGTGCCCAAAATGCAACCAATAAGGCAATACAACAGGTTGATCGGCGTAAAAGCCACACCAAAACCCAGAGACAAATGTTCGATCAATTCCATTTTATTTTTCTCCTTAACCGGTGATGAATTCAGGCCACACCGGGAACTGCAGCTTGAGCGCAAGGACAAAAGCAATGTAGCTGCCAGCTGCCAGCACCGTGGCCAGAACGAAGGTGGACTTGAACTTCCAGCCGGGTTCAGCCATGCTGGCGATGAAGACCAAGGCGTAAATACCGACGATCAGGCCGAACGCTGGGATGCCGAAGGAAGGAAGGCCGGCCAGCAAAACGCCGAACATCAGGTTGGCAAAAATAATGAAAAACAGCGGCCGCCAGGCCCACTTGCCGATCTTGTCGCCGTCTATGGTTTCGATCACCAGTGCCTTGAAGGTGATGACCGCGCCCAGAATGGCCATCAACACCCCCAGGTAAAGCGGAAAAAAGCCCGGCCCCATCCGTGCGCCCGTCCCCACGTTGTAGGTCGTTGCACCCCAGGCAAAAGCGATCCCGACGCCCATGAACATGAGCCCGGAAAAAAAGTCTTTTTGACTCTTGATTCTCACGGTTTGTCTCCTCGATAAAGTATGAATCGCTGGATTGTGCATTCAAAGACCCCGCCAAAGAATGTGGCTTTCACCTACATCGGGGATACCCCTAGACAGCTTGTCGAAAGCCAAAAATCACGGACACGGTCCGCTTTTCGGGGTGGTCGATCTCAGGAAAGGGGCGGCGTCGTGGCAAGTATCTCTTCGATGGTGGTCAGCCCTTCGGCGACTTTCAGCGCACCGGCCAGCCGCAGCGGGCGCATGCCTTCGCTGATCGCCTGGCGGCGCAGCGCGTCCATGTTGGGTTCCTTCGAGACCTTGTCCTTGAAGGCTTCGGTCACGGTCAGCAACTCGTACAGCCCCATGCGGCCCCGGAACCCGGTCATCCGGCAATCGACGCACCCCACGGCCTTGTATGGGCGGTAGCTGCCGGTGATCTGCCAGGGCTTGACCATTTCGGCCAGCGTTTCGCGTTTGGCATTTTCGTCAGGCAGGCGGCAGTGGCTGCACAGCGTGCGCACCAGCCGCTGCGCCAGCACGCCCAGCAGCGTGGCATTGATCAGGTAGTTCGGCACGCCGAGCTCCATCAGCCGCGACACCGCCGACGGCGCATCGTTGGTGTGCAATGTGCTGAACACCAGGTGACCGGTGAGCGCGGCCTGCACCGCCATGTCGGCGGTGGGCAGGTCGCGGATCTCGCCGACCATGATGATGTCCGGGTCCTGGCGCATCAGCGAGCGCAGGCCTTCGGGAAAGCCGAAGTTGAGCATCGGCTGAACCTGGGTCTGGTTGAACGCCGGCTCGATCATCTCGATCGGGTCTTCGATCGTGTTGATGTTGACCTCTTCGGTGGCCAGCCGTTTCAGCGTCGAATACAGCGTCGTGGTCTTGCCCGAGCCGGTCGGCCCGGTCACCAGCACGATGCCGTAGGGGCGCTTGACGAGCTGCTCCCAGCGCTCGGCGTCGTGCAGAGAAAAGCCCAGCGCATCCAGGTTCTTGACCGTCGTGTCGGGGTCGAAGATGCGCATCACCATTTTTTCGCCAAAGGCCGTCGGCAGGGTGGACAGGCGCATCTCGATTTCGTCCCCGCGCGGGTTGCGGGTCTTGATGCGGCCATCCTGCGGACGGCGCTTTTCGACCACATCCATGCGGCCGAGCAGCTTGATGCGCGCCGTCATGGCGTTGTGGACCGCCATCGGCAGCTGGTACACCGGATGCAGGATGCCGTCGATGCGAAAGCGGATCACGCCCTGCTCGCGGCGCGGCTCCAGATGGATGTCGCTGGCGCGCTGGTCAAAGGCGTACTGCCAGAGCCAGTCCACCACCTGCACCACGCCCTGGTCGTTGGCATCCAACTGGCGGCTGCTCTTGTTCAGCTCGACCAGCTGCTCGAAACTGGCAGAACCCGAGCCACTGTTCGACTTGAGTGCGGCCT
>JBBSRS010000162.1:0-6202 GCA_038242795.1 Burkholderiales bacterium | reverse complement strand
GGCATTCTTGCATGGCTTGAATGCAGTGGCATGGCCTCTGGTTCGCTATTGAATAAAGAGCTAAAAACGCCCTTGGAGCAAGCGCAGGCACCTGATTTTCCAGCTGAATGATCGTCGATGAAGCTGGTCGAATGCATGGCGTGCCCAAGCCTGGTTCCCCGCACTTTCATAGCCCCCGCCAGCCAGGGGTCAGGGCGACCCGGCGGCGGGCGGCAACGGCACCGACGGGGTCCGGCCCAGCCGCGCCAGGCCATACAGCCCCACGCCGGCTGCCAGAAACACGCCGGCCAGGCCCCACACCTGGGCGCTTTGCTGCGCCATCAGCAGCAGGCAGGACGCGATGCCCAGATAGGGCATAAAGGTCCACACCCGAAAATGGTCATGGGCGACCGGCTCGCGCCGCAGCACGATCACCGCGGCATTGGTGCTGATAAACACAAACAGCAGCAACAGCACCACGGTTTCGGCCAGGGTCGACAGGTCGCCCATGACGGTCAGCGCCATGGCCACGAGGGTGGTCGCCACAAGGGCCACCCAGGGCGTGCGCCGCTGGGGCAGCACGCGCGCCAGCACGCCCGGCAACAGGCCCTCGTCGGCCATGCCATAGGTCAGCCGGCTGGTCATGATCATCGTCAGCAGGGCGCCGTTGGCCACCGCAATCAGCGCAATGAAGCTGAACACCGAGCGCGGCACGCCCAGCCCGCTGGCGTCCACCACGGCGAGCAACGGGCCGGTCGATGCCGCCAGTTCGGCCGGCGGCATCGCCACGCTGGCCGCCAGGCCGACGCCGACATAAATCAGCCCCGCGACCAGCAGCGAGCCAAACAGCGCAGGCGCATAACTGCGCGCCGGGTTGCGCATTTCTTCCGCCACATTGGCCGAGGTTTCGAAGCCCACAAAAGCGTAATAGGCGATCACCGCGCCGGCCAGCGTGGCCGAGGCGGCCGATGTGTTGGCCGGGAATTGCAGCACGCGCGACACATCGCCACCGCCGCGCGACAGCAGGTACGCGCCGGCCACCATCACGATCACCAGGCCGGTCAGCTCGATCAGCGTCATCACCACGTTGATCTTGAGCGACTCCTGGATGCCGCGCGCATTGAGCAGCGACACCAGGGCCAGAAACACGACGGCCGCCGTTCCTTGCGGCACGCTGATAAAAGTGGAAAGGTAATTGCCTGCAAACGCCAGCGACAGGCCGGCTGCGCTGGTCAGGCCGGCGGCCAGCATGGAAAAGCCCACCAGGAACGACAGCATTGGTTTTTTAAAAGCACGCTCCGCAAAGACTGCCGCACCGCCAGCGCGTGGGTACTTGGTCACCAGTTCCGCGTACGAGCCCGCCGTCAGCAAGGCTAAGAGCAACGCCACCAGCAGGGGCAGCCAAAGCGCGCCGCCGACCTTGCCCGCCAGCACGCCCATGAGGGCGTACACGCCAGCGCCCAAAACGTCGCCCAGAATAAACAAAAACAGAAGTGGCCCGGTGATGGCCTGACGCAGTCGTGTGACAGGTTGGTCAGAGTCCCCTGTTGCGCCTGGCGCGGCGGCGTTGTGCGAGTCATGTTGAGCCATGAAGTCCCCGTGGTTAAAAGCCAATCGACGTGGAAGCGGCCCGTCTGCGACAGTGCTGCGCAGGGGCACACCCCGGTCAAACTGGAATCTAAGTTAAGCGGTTTGGCGCCAGCATGCTGTCGGACAGCGCAGGGCTTCCTCGTCAGTCAGGGGTTGCCTGCAAAAGCAAATTTCACCCGTGGCGGGTCAACAGGGTAAGGTTTCAGGGTGCAAAAGGCGGCTTTTAGGCGTACGGGTTGCCAACGCCGAGCCCGGCCAGGATGTCGATTTCGTACGCTTCCATCTCTTGCGCGTCCTCGTCGCTGGTTTCATGGTCCCAGCCCTGCGCGTGCAGCGTGCCGTGCACCAGCAGGTGCGCGTAATGCGCCTGCAGGGTCTTGCCGTTTTCCTGCGCTTCGCGCGCCACCACCGGCGCGCACAGCACCAGGTCGGCGGTGACGACCGGTTCCTGCGTGTAGTCGAAGGTCAGGACATTGGTCGCGTAGTCCTTGCCCCGGTAATCACGGTTCAGCATCTGGCCTTCTTCCTGGCCGACGATGCGCACGGTGATTTCGGCATCGCTTTGCAAGGCGTGGCGAATCCAGCGGCTGACGCTGTGGCGTGGCAAGGCGGCGCGGTGCAGCGCGGCCTCAGGGAATTTTCCGAACTGCAGTGACAAACTGAGCGAATCAAGAACCATTTCGACTCCTGGCGCTGGTCCTTCGGGCAGGAGTAGCCAGCAAATCAGTAGCATCTTCCACCCCTTCAGCCACGGGCTTGGCATCGTCCCGGTTGCTCGGCGTCTTGTCGTAGGCGTCCACGATGCGCGCCACCAAGGGGTGCCGCACGACGTCGGCGCTGGTCAGCCGGGTGATGGCGATGCCCTGCACGCGCTTGAGCACGCGTTCGGCATCGATCAGTCCGCTCATCTGCGTGCGCGGCAAATCGACCTGGCTGACGTCGCCCGTCACCACCGCCTTGCTGCCAAAGCCGATGCGCGTCAAAAACATTTTCATTTGCTCGGGCGTGGTGTTTTGCGCCTCGTCCAGAATCACGAAGGCATGGTTCAGCGTGCGGCCGCGCATGAAGGCCAGCGGCGCGATCTCGATCTGCTGGCGCTCGAAGGCCTTTTGCACGCGCTCAAACCCCATCAGCTCATGCAGCGCGTCGTAGAGCGGACGCAAATACGGATCGACCTTTTGCGCCATGTCGCCGGGCAAAAAGCCCAGGCGCTCGCCGGCCTCGACCGCCGGGCGCGTCAGCACGATTTTTTGTACCGTGCTGCGCTCCAGCGCATCGACCGCGCAGGCCACGGCCAAATAGGTCTTGCCGGTGCCGGCCGGGCCAATGCCGAAGGTGATGTCGTGCGCGGCAATGTTTTCCAGATACGTGCCCTGGTTGACGGTGCGGGCGCGCAAATCGGCGCGGCGCGTGGTCAGCGGCACGCCGCCCTCAGTCGTGTTGAGTGCCATGTCGCCGGCCAGCATCAGCTGCACGGTTTCGGGCTCGATCGGCCGCTGGGCAATTTCATAGAGCGCCTGCAACACTTCGAGCGCCTGCGTGGCGCGCAGCTTGGTGCCGTCGATCTTGAACTGCTCGAAGCGGTGCGCAATCGTGACCTGCAGGCCCGCCTCGATGGTGCGGATGTGGAGGTCCATGGGCCCGCACAGATTGGCCATGCGGGTGTTGTTGGGCGGCGTGAAGGTGTGGCGAAGCATCAAAAGGTGGACTTTCGTAAGGGGGTTGCGCCATGCAGGTCGGCTGGCGCTGCAGACAGGTTACACACAGATAGGGAAGCGCTGCGCAATATCAAGCCGGCGCCCGCGGTGGTTCAGGGCACCCACCAGTAGCGCAGCGCATGAAAATAAATGGGCGCCGCGAAAATCACCGAATCGAGCCGGTCGAGCATGCCGCCGTGGCCCTCGATCATCGTGCCCCAGTCCTTCACCCCCCGGTCGCGCTTGATGGCCGACATCACCAGGCCGCCGAAAAATCCCATCACGCACACGGTGAGCGACATCAGCGCCGCCTGCCACGGGGTGAACGGCGTGGCCCACGACAGCAAGGCACCGAGCGCGGTGGCGCTGGCGACGCCGCCGAGCAGGCCTTCCCAGGTTTTGGACGGCGACAGCTCGGGCGCGACCTTGCGTTTGCCGAGCAGCTTGCCCCAGACGTACTGCAGCACGTCGCTGCCCTGCACCACAATCACCAGGAAGGCGATCAGCAGCAGGTTGCGGCCCTCGAAGCCGGGGATGTTCAGCGTCAATAGCGCCGGCACATGGCTGATGCAGAACACCGAAATCATCAGCCCCCACTGCACCTTGGACGTGCGCTCCAGAAAGCGCTTGGTGTCGCCGCCCACGGCCGCCAGGATGGGCAGGATCAGGAAGGCATACACCGGGATGAAGATGGAGTACAGCCCGTACCAGTCGATCCAGATCAGGAAATACTGCACCGGCAGGGCGATGTAGAACGCCACGGCGATGGCGGCATGGTCGCCGCGCCGGGTGTAGGCCAGGCTCATGAACTCGCGCAGCGCGTAAAACGAGATCAGGTAGAACAGCACCATCACGCCGCCCTTGCCGCAGGCAAACGACAGGCCAATCACGCCGATCATCACCCACCAGGCATTGACGCGGGCGTTGAGGTTGTCGATGACCGCATGCGGCTGGCCATGCGCGATACGCCACTTGAGCAGTGCGCCGATGCTGGAGGCCAGCAGCAGCACGCCGAATACACCGGCGAACAGCAGCAGCGTGGTCTGGGTCGAGGGGGAGATGTTCATGGCGGTTCAGTCCTCGGCGCGGTCGTGTTCGGGCCGCAGTTCCAGCATGGCGGCCCTGGCGCGGGCGATGAACGCGGTTTTTTCTTCGCCGTCTGCCAGCACCAGGGGCGCACCGTAGCGCACGCTGCAGGCCAGGGGAATGGGCACCAGCGTGCCCTTGGGCAGCACGCGCTTCAGGTTTTCGATCCAGACCGGCACCAGCCGCACCTGCGGACAGGCCCGTGCCAGGTGAAAGAGCCCGCTCTTGAGCGGCAGCAGCACGTCGTCGCCGGTGTTGCGCGTGCCTTCGGGAAACATGATGAGCGAGTCGCCGGCCAGCAGCGCCTGGGTCATCTGTTCGACCGGGTTGGGGCCGGCGGTGGCGTCGCGGTGGATCATCAGCGAATTGAACACGTCCCGGCCAATGAACCGGCGCAGCGCCGACGACTGCCAGTAATCCTGGGCCGCCACGGGCCGGGTGACCGAGCGCAGGTCTGCCGGCAGGGTCGCCCACAGCAGCACGAAGTCGCCATGGCTGGTGTGGTTGGCAAAGTAAAGCGTCTGGTCGGCCCTGGGCGCGGCGCCGGTCCAGACGGCGCGCACGCCGGTCAGCAGCCGGGCCCCCAGCACGATCACCCAGGACGACAGCGTGGCGGCCAGGGGCCGCAGGCGCCCGGAAAGCGAGTCATTCATCAGCGGTTCCTTTGATAGGGATCACAGGACTGCGCTGTCAGCGCAAATCCTCGGTCAGCAGCGCCAGCAGGAAAAGCGCGCTCTGGCAAACCACCACAATGCCGTGGCGCTGCAGCAGCTGTCGGGCGCCCAGCACCCGGTCTTCCAGCGTGCGCGGCGCGTCGGGTGCCTTGCGCAGGCCCAGGCGCTGCAGGGCATGGTCCAGCGCGGCGAGCGACGCCATGTTTTGCGCCGACAGGTCCTTGAACAGTCCGGCATCGAGCTGCAGCCGAAACGCCAGGTAACGCTCGGGCAGGCCCAGCACCACCACCGCCGCAAAGCCCGGCCACGACACCAGCGGCAGCGAGCGCCCGGTCAGCGCCAGCACCGCCATGCCGACGACAGCCAGTGCCAGGCCCCAGGCGCTGATGCGGCCACTGGCCTTCAGCAGCCCGGCCGTTGCGGCGCACAGGGCGCGGTCGTTGTCATTCTGGGCGCTCATGGTGCGACAGGTCCGCTGGCCTGCTCAAGCGCCTGCTTCCAGGGAGCGCCCAGCACGATTTGCGGCCGGGCCTGCCGCACCCGTGCTTCAGCCTGCGCCAGGGTGTCCGCTGCGCCATGCAGGCGGAGCCAGGCGATGACGGTGGCGGCGCTGCGCGAAAAACCCAGCGCGCAGCAGACCCACACGGTGCCGCCCGAACGCCGCTGGCCCTCAATCAGGTTGGCCGCGCGCCGCAGCTTGCCCGGCGCGGGCACGACCAGATCGAGCAGCGGCAGGCAGCGCGCGCCCTGAACGGCAGGCAACTGCAGTTCGGCGCACAGGCTGACCAGCCGGGGCCGGCCCGCCGCCGTCCATTCGGCACGCGTCGGGATGCGGCCAAAGCGCACGCCCGGCAGCACTTCGACCGACGCCGGCAACCGGCGCGTCCAGAGCCAGGCGTTGACCGCGGCGCCCGCTTGGTACGGCGCGAACAGCCAGCGCGCGGCCCAGCGCATGCGGCCACGCGGGTCCATTTGAAAGCCGCGTGCGCCGAAGCCCGCATAGTTGAACGCCACCGCCACCAGCGAAGCCGCCGGCCAGGCCAGCCACAGCGCCATGCCGCCTGCTGTCAGCGCAACGGCCAGAAACATCACGGCGCCCGTGGCATACAGCCCGGCCAGCTTCCAGCGTTGCGCGTCGCGCGTCAGCCGCCAGCCTTGCGGCAGGGACACCACCCG
>JBBSRS010000161.1:0-6235 GCA_038242795.1 Burkholderiales bacterium | reverse complement strand
TGAAGTGGTTCCGGAACGGGTGGTCTAGCGCGCACTGGTTTTGGCCCGCGGACCATTTTCAAGCATCAAAAACGCATCTTGCGCAGGTACGGTCTGCGCAAGATGCTATGTATTAAATAGCATCAATTTATTTGGCGCCGTGTTCGCCATGGTGGCGTGACTGGGCGATCTGGCGCCGGCAGCTGTCCAGGCCGCGTTCAGCCGGCCTGCCAGATCACCTTTTGTCCCAGGCTTCAACCGCCTCGTACACCGCCAGTTCGTTCTTGATCGGCGCGGGCGCCACGTACTTGACCTTGCTGGTCTTGAACAGGTCCTTGACATGCCCGGTGTCATGCCAATGCCTTGGGCAAAAACGACCCCCTTGTTGCCTGTGCGCAGCCCGCCATCTTCTGTGAATGCAGCATCGGTTCACACCGGGTGCTTGTGATTGCCCTTACAGGGCAAGGCTGTACCAGGCTGATGTGCTGGCGATGTTTTTCCCCGGTGGCCAAGGCGCTGCAGCGCCAGCACGTCAGGGGAAACGATTTTCATCGTTGCGTTCTCCGTTGTTGATGTCGATGGCCACCATCCGAAGTAGCGGACTGCGCCTTGGGCGCAAAAATACAATGCTGTTGGGCTTCGTGCCTTGGTCTTTGGAGGCTTTCATTGCTCGGGATGTGAATCCCCCGAAGCACTGCGAAACCCCCAGAAAAGCCCGTGGGGGAACCCGCATGTGTGGATTCCTGACAGACTGGAGGCCGTGGCAGGGGTGTTCGAATTTCCCGAAAATGGGAAAAGGAACATGTTTCAACCGTAAGACCCAAAAGCGCCGTATGCCTCTGGAGTGCATCATGAGAATTTCGAAGATATTTTTCAGTCTGGCTGCCGTTGCCGCGCTCATGGCCGGCTGTGCCTTCACGCCGGTGCAGCCGGGCATGTCGCGTGAACAGGTCATGGCCAGTTACGGCACGCCGACACGCGTCGTGCCCCTGTCGACAGGAACACGCCTGCAATATT
Organism: Burkholderiales bacterium; assembly: GCA_038242795.1. Lineage (GTDB taxonomy): Bacteria > Pseudomonadota > Gammaproteobacteria > Burkholderiales > Burkholderiaceae_C > Polaromonas. The sequence goes on along the minus strand of JBBSRS010000161.1, from coordinate 5,239 downwards.
CACGGCAGCCCGCTGGCCAGAGCGCTGTGATGGTCGACCTGGACGCAACTGGCAAGGTGGTGGATGTGCGGGAGGCGCTCAGACTGCAGGAGTTCTTGCGCATCGAACCCGGCAAGTGGACGCGTGAGGATGTGGAGCGCGAGTTCGGCCCGCCGGCACGAATCGACGGGGTGGCGTCGTGGTCTGGCGACATCATGAATTACCGCTGGCGCGACAACCTGCAGGACATGTACTACTGGGTGTACCTGGACGCTGGCAACCGCGTCCAGCGCACCGGGCAGGGGGTTGAATTGCCCGTCACAACCGACGACTGACCCTGCCGGCTACTGCACCGTGCGGCCAATGTCGGGCCAGCGGTGGTGCAGGTAGATCCAGGCCACCAGCCCGATCGACAGCATGCCCAGCGACACGGCGGCCAGCGCCGGTGTCGAATGCATGACCAGCGGCGCGATAACACCGGCCACCAGCCCGTTGGCTGTCGAGCCGATGAAGGCCTGCAGCGAAGACGCCATGCCGCGTCGCTGCGGGTACAGGTCCAGCACCAGCAGCGTGACGACCGGCACCATCAGCGCCCAGCCGAAGGCAAAAAGGGCAATCGGAAACAGCGCCCATGCCACATGCGCATCAAACAACAGATTGGCCACCAGGTTGACAACCGCCGTCACGAACATGATGACAAAACCGTGGCGGATCTGCGTTTTGGGCGCGACCTTTCCCGCCAGGCGGCCGCTCAACCAGGCCCCTGACATGATCCCCGAGATGGTCAGCACGAAAAACCAGAAAAACTGGGTCGGCTGCAGGCCCAGATGCTCGCCGAGGAAGGCCGGGGCTGCCAGCACGTACAGGAACATGCCATTGAAGGGCACGCCGCTCGCCAGCGCCAGCAGCAAAAAACGCGGACTGGAACCCAGTTGCCAGTAGCCGCGCATCAGGTGCCGGACTTCAAACGGCTGGCGCGCCTCGGGCTCCAGTGTTTCCGGCAAAAAGCGGTAGTTGGTCAGCCAGAGCACCACGCCCACCCCGGTCAGAAACCAGAAGACGCTGTGCCAGCCCAGGTGCACGAACAGCCAGCCGCCGACGATGGGTGCCAGCGCCGGCGCGATGCCAAAGTAGATCGTGACCTGGCTCATGACCTGCTGCGCCTGTGCGGGCGGGAACATGTCGCGTATCACCGCGCGCGACACGACAATCCCGGCCCCGGTGGACAGGCCCTGCATGGCGCGAAAAAACACCAGCTGGCCCACGCTTTGCGACAGCGCGCAGCCCGCCGACGCCAGCGTGAACATGGCAATGCCCCACAGCACCACAGGCCGGCGGCCGAAACTGTCGGCGAGCGCGCCATGGAACAGGTTCATGAAGGCAAAACCGAACAGATAGGCCGACAGGGTCTGCTGCATTTCCACCGGGCTCGCGCCCAGCGATGTCGCCATGCCGGCAAATGCCGGTATGTAGGTGTCAATGGAGAAAGGCCCCAGCATGCCGAGGACGGCCAGCAGGGCCGCCAATGCCCAGCGTGGGCCGCGCCAGAGTTGGTCTGCGTTCGGGTTCATTCGTTCTTGAGCTTCAATGCGGTGTCGTAGAGTTCGTTGCGCGGCGCGCCGGTGATGTCGGCGGTGAGCTTGACGGCGGTTTTCAGCGGCAATTCTGCCAGCAGCAGCTTGAGCACCCGGCTGCTGTCATCCGGGCCTTCGTGCGGGGCTGAGGCATGCAGCACCAGCGCAAACTCGCCCCGGGTGCGCTGCGGACCGGCGTCCAGCCAGCCGGCAAGATCCTGCGCCGGAACGGTGGCGATTTCCTCGAACTGCTTGGTCAGTTCGCGCCCGACCGTGACCAGCCTGTCCTGCAGCACCGCCAGGGCGCGCGCCAGTGCCTCGATGCGGTGCGGCGCTTCAAGAATGACCGTGGCCCGGGGATCGGCGCGCAACAATTCGATCGCCTGCTCGCGTTCGCCAGCCTTGGTCGGCAGGAAACCGGCAAACACAAAACTGCTGCCGCTGCCTTCACTGCCTTCGGCACGGGTGACACCGGCAGCGCTGAGCACCGTCGTCACGCTGCTGGCGCCCGGCAAGGGCATCACCTTGAACCCGGCGGCCCGCACCGCCGCCACCAGGCGCGCGCCGGGGTCGCTGACGGCCGGCGTTCCGGCGTCGCTGACATAGGCCACGCGTTCGCCGCGCTGCAAGCGCTCCACCACGCCCTGCGCGGCTTCGGCCTCGTTGTGCTGGTGCACGGCCAAAAGGGGCTTGTCGATGCCATACTGGCGCAGCAGCGGCTGGGTGTGGCGCTTGTCCTCGCAGGCAATGGCCTGCACCAGCTGCAGCACATGCAGTGCGCGCAGGGTGATGTCGGCCAGATTGCCGATGGGCGTGGCCACGACATACAGCGTGGACTCTGGATAATGCTGCATGCCTGCTGCGGCACGTGCCGTGTCCAGGGCCAGTTCGAAAGAAGCGTTCAATGTGGTTTTCCAGAAAACAGGCGGATCAACTGCCCACCCGGGACGCTGCAGGCGGTGCTGCGGCAGTGCCGAAGCAGGTTACCACCAAGTCCCTGGGGGATGCAGCCGAAGCGGCGGCGCGGGCCTGGCTTTCCAGAGCGGGCCTGCGATGGGTCGAGTCCAATTATCGGACGCCGGGACGCGGCGGCGGCGAGATTGACCTGGTCATGCGCGCGCCCGATGGAACCCTGGTGTTTGTCGAGGTCCGCCAGCGCGCGAATGCGTCGCACGGCGGCGCTGGTGCCAGCATCAGCAGCGCCAAGCAGCGCCGCATCATTTTTGCCGCGCGCCACTACCTGATGCGCTTTGCCAGCCCGCCGCCCTGCCGCTTCGACGTGGTGCTGGTCCATGGGGCGCTGTGCAAGGGGAAAGGTCCGGGACCGGAAATTGAATGGCTGCCGGCCGCATTCGACGCCTCCTGATCCAGGGCGATCCCTGAAATTCGGACGACCAGCCCGGCTGATTTGTAAAGAATGCTTCATGGCACGGCCCGCATGCCTTTGCCGCCCAGGCAGCGCGCCATGACCCGCTATCATCCGTTCATGCTTGAACAACGAATCGAACAGCAATTCATCGACAGCGCCGACCTCAAATACCAGTCCGCGCAAATTCTCTCCAAACCGGTTGCCGCCGCAGTGCATGCCATCCTGGCCAGCGTCACCAGCGGCAACAAGGTGCTGGCCTGCGGCAATGGCGGTTCGGCGGCCGACGCCCAGCATTTCGCCGCTGAATTTGTTGGCCGATACGAGCGGGAGCGGCCTGAACTCGGCGCCATTGCGTTGACCACCGACAGCTCCATCATCACGGCCATTGCCAATGATTACGATTTCAGCGTGATTTTTTCCAAACAGGTGCGCGCCCTGGGTGTGGCCGGCGACGTGCTGCTGGCCATCAGCACCAGCGGCAATTCGGCCAACGTGCTGGCCGCCGTCGAAGCGGCGCATGAGCGCGAGATGACGGTGGTGGCGCTGACCGGCCGGGGTGGCGGAAAAATGAACCAGGCGCTGCGCGAAACCGATGTCCACATCTGCGTGCCGCATGAGCGCACGGCGCGCGTTCAGGAAGTGCATTCCCTGGTGATCCATTGCATTTGCGATGGCGTGGACACCCAGTTACTTGGCGATCAGGAGTCTTCGGTATGAAACATGGTGTGATGAAACGACTGGCCGGCATGGCCGGCGCGGCAGTGCTGCTTTCCAGCCTGCTGTCGGCCTGCGTGGGGCCCCTGCTGGTGGGCGGCGCCATGGTCGGGGGCACGCTGGTGGCGGTGGACCGACGGACTTCCGGCGCCCAGCTGGATGACGAAGCCATCGAGGTGCGGGCGACCAACCAGATCCGTTCCAACCTTGGCACCCGGGTGCGCGCAAGCGTCACCAGCTACAACCGCCAGGTGCTGCTGACTGGCGAGGTGCCCAACCTGCAGGACAAGCAGCGGGTCGAGGAGGTGGTCAAGTCGGTGGAAAACGTGGCGTCGGTGGTCAATGAACTGGCGGTCCTGAACAGCCCCTCGCTCATGGACCGGTCTGCCGACACGCTGCTGACCGGACGCATCAAGGCCATGCTGCTGGATGCCAGGGACCTGCAGTCGAACGCCTTCAAGGTGGTGACCGAACGCAACACGGTTTACCTGATGGGACGCGTCACACAGCGGGAGGCGGACCGGGCCACCGAGGTCGTGCGCGCAACGCCAGGCGTGCAAAAAGTGGTCCGGCTCCTGGAAATCATCAGCGAGCAGGAACTCCAAAAGCTCGGAACCGTCCCTGATGGCAGGGCTCAGCCGGCCGCTTCCGTGAAGCTCTGAATTGTCTGAAACAACGGCAATGAGCGCGTAGCTTCTCCGGAAGGCCGGGCTGCCATAAACCGCCTGGGCTTATTTCAGTCGCCTGACCAGGCTGGAGGTGTCCCAGCGCTGGCCGCCCATGGCCTGCACGTCGGCATAAAACTGGTCCACCAGTGCCGTGACCGGCAGCCGTGCGCCATTGCGCTTGGCTTCGTCAAGCACCAGGCCGAGGTCCTTGCGCATCCAGTCCACCGCAAAGCCGAAGTCGAACTGGTCGGCGACCATCGTCTTGCCACGGTTGTCGAGCTGCCAGCTTTGCGCTGCCCCCTTGCCAATCACGTCAAGCACCTGGTTCACGTCCAGCCCGGCCTTCTGGCCAAAAGCCACGGCTTCGCTCAAGCCCTGGACCAGGCCGGCGATGCAGATCTGGTTGACCATCTTGGTCAGCTGGCCGGCGCCAGACTCGCCCATCAGGGTAAAGGCTTTAGAAAAGGCCATGCCCGCGGGCTTCACTGCATCGAACGCCACGGCATCGCCGCCGCACATGACCGTCAGCGCGCCGTTTTCCGCGCCTGCCTGGCCGCCCGAAACCGGTGCGTCGATGAACTGCAGGCCCATGGCTTGGGCGGCGTGGTAAAGCTCCCGGGCGACGGTTGCCGACGCCGTGGTGTGGTCGACAAAGATGGCGCCCGGCTTCATGCCGGCAAAGGCGCCGTTTGCGCCCAGGGTGACGGACCGCAGGTCAGCGTCATTGCCGACGCAGCAAAACACCATCTCCGCTTCGGCGGCGGCTTCGCGCGGCGTGGCGGCCGATGCGCCCTTGAATTCATCGCGCCAGCCCTGCGCCTTGCCGGGGCTGCGGTTGTACACGGTGACGTTGTGGCCCGCCAGCGCCAGATGGCCGGCCATGGGGTAGCCCATGACACCCAGGCCAAGAAAGGCAACCTTGCAGGAAGGGGAAG
>JBBSRS010000160.1:0-6235 GCA_038242795.1 Burkholderiales bacterium | reverse complement strand
CATGGGGGCCGTGCACCGGCATCATTTTGTCGATACCGCGCTGGCCGACATGGCCTACGAAGACACCAGCCTGCCCATCGGCCTGGGCCAGACCATTTCCAAACCCCACGTGGTGGCGCGCATGCTCGAATTGCTGCAGCACGGCCTGCATGACGCCAGTGGCCGGCTGGGCCGGGTGCTGGAAATCGGCACCGGCTGCGGTTATCAGGCGGCCGTGCTCAGCCACCTGGCGACCGAGGTCTACAGCATCGAGCGCCTGCGCAGCCTGCATGACAAGGCCCGGGAGAACCTGCGCACCCTGCGGCTGGCCAATGTGCACCTGCTGTTTGGCGACGGCATGAACGGCTTTGCCAAGGGCGCACCCTATGCCGCCATCATTGCAGCGGCCGGCGGCGAGGCGATTCCGCCGGCCTGGACCGAGCAGCTCGCCATCGGCGGACGCCTGGTTGCGCCGCTCCAGGATGCCAGCGGCGCACAGGCGCTGGTGGTGATTGACAGGACGCCACAGGGAATTCGCCAGACTTTACTGGAAGCCGTGCACTTTGTCCCTCTAAAATCAGGAGTCGGATGAACCGGGGCTGACATGTGAGGTCCGGTGCCAATCAGGCAATGGTTAAAGATGAAGGAATCAATGAGCAACAGCATCTGGTCGTACCGCATGGAATCCTTTCCTGCCTCTGGACCCCTCAAGCGCACCGGCTGGACTTCCCGCCTGGCGCTTCCCTGCGCCGTCGCAGCAGCCCTCTTGATGGTTGGCTGCGGCTCCCGCACGCTGAACAGCGCACCGGTCGAGGACCGCGGCATCGGCATGGTGCGTCCGGCCGACGCCGCCAAACCCCTGCCCGGGGCCGAGAACGCCGGGAAACCGGGCTACTACATGGTCAAGCCGGGCGACACCATGATCCGCATCGGCCTGGAAAATGGCCAGAACTGGCGTGACATTGCCCGCTGGAACACCCTTGAAAATCCCAACCTGATCGAGGTCGGGCAGGTGCTGCGGGTCGTGCCGCCCGTCAGCGAAAGCACTGCGGTGGTCACCCGGCCGGTGCTGCCGGGCAGCGTCGGCATGGCACCGGCCCTGCCAGCCAGCGCCGCTCGGCCGGGTTCGGTCCCTGCCAACGGCTCCACTGCAACATCGGGCAGCGACGAGGATGTGGGCTGGATCTGGCCGGCACAGGGCACCCTGGTGGCCGGATTTGACGAAGCCAAAAACAAGGGGCTGGACATTTCAGGCAAGTCCGGCGATCCGGTGGTGGCCTCGGCCGATGGCCGGGTGGTGTATTCGGGCGAGGGGCTGCGCGGTTATGGCAAGCTGATCATCCTGAAGCACAACAACACGTTCCTGACGGCCTATGCGCACAACAAATCGCTGCTGGTCAAGGAAGACCAAACCTTCAAGCGTGGCCAGAAGATCGCCGAAATGGGCAACAGCGACGCCGACAAGGTCAAGCTGCATTTTGAAATCCGCCGCCAGGGCAAGCCGGTCGATCCGGCCAAATACTTGCCGCCGCGCTAAGCGGCTGGGGCTGTAGCGCTTCAGGGGTGCGGCTCTGGCCGGACTCCTTTTTTCATGGGCGGCTGGTTTTGGACGCCGGGCGCCTGCAGCCTGAGACAATGCGCAATGACCGAAAAGACGCAAGACCCACTCCTTCAGCCGCCTTCCGAGCCCAGGGACTATCCAGTTGACCTGCTGACCGTCGAATCGCTCGACATCGAAGCCCAGGGCATCGCCCACCGGGCCGATGGCAAGGTGGTGTTCATCGAAGGCGCGCTGCCTTTCGAGGTGGTGACCGCCAACGTGTACCGCAAGAAAAGCAGCTTTGAAAAAGCCACGCTGCTGGTGGTGCACCATGAGTCGTCCCAGCGCGTGCGCCCGGCCTGTCCGCACTTCGGCATGCACACCGGCGCCTGCGGCGGCTGCAAGATGCAGCACCTGCACATCGGCGCGCAGGTTGCCGTCAAGCAGCGGGTGCTTGAAGACAACCTGCGCTTCATCGGCAAGGTGAAGGCCGACAACCTCCTCCGGCCGATTGAGGGGCCCGCCTGGCGTTACCGTTACCGTGCGCGCCTGTCGGTGCGCTACGTGCGCAAGAAAGGCACGGCGCTGGTCGGTTTTCATGAGCGCAAAAGCGCCTATGTGGCCGACATGCGCGAATGCCATGTGCTGCCGCAGCATGTGAGCGACATGCTGGTGCCGTTGCGCGGGCTGATCAGCAGCATGGACGCGCGCGAAACCATTCCACAGATCGAGCTGGCCTGCGGCGACGACGTGACGGCCATGGTGCTGCGCCACATGGAGCCGCTCAGCAATGGCGACCTGGCGCGGCTGCGCGCCTTTGCCGACGCCAACCCGGGACTGCAGTGGTGGCTGCAGCCAGGCGGGCTGGACACGGTGAAACTGCTCGACGAGGCGAGCTGCGAACTCAACTACGGCCTGCCCGAGTTCGGCATCACCATGCCGTTCAAGCCGACCGATTTCACCCAAGTCAACCCGCACATCAACCAGGTGCTGGTGTCGCGAGCGCTGCGATTGCTGGACGTTCAGCCGACCGAGCGGGTGATCGACTGGTTTTGCGGCCTGGGCAATTTCACATTGCCGCTGGCGACCCAGGCGCGTGAGGTGCTCGGCATTGAAGGCAGCGAGGTGCTGGTGGCCCGTTCGCGCGAGAATTATGAGCGAAACAGGACTGCTTCGCCCGTTCGGCCTGCGCTGGCAGCTACCAAATTCGTAGCGCGTAATTTGTTTGAGATGACACCGGCCATGCTGGTGCGGGACGGTGCTGCCGAAAAGTGGCTGGTCGATCCGCCACGCGAAGGCGCGTTCGAGTTGTTCAAGTCACTGGCCGCGCTGCACCAGCAGATCGTGACCGGCGTGCCGTGCGATGACGGCATCCACCAGCAAAGCCTGGCGCTGAAGGGCTGGACCCTGCCCCAGCGCATCGTGTATGTGAGCTGCAACCCGGCGACGCTGGCGCGCGATGCCGGCGTGCTGGTCGACAGCGGTGCTTACCGCTGCACGGCAGCGGGCGTGGTCAACATGTTCCCGCACACGGCGCATGTGGAGTCCATGGCGGTGTTTGAATGCGCACAGTCTTGATATCGCCGCAGACACGAAAAAAGGGCCGAGAAGGCCCTTTTTTCTGTGTGCGAAGAAAAACTCAGTCGCGTTCGCCGCCCAGGATGCCCAGCAGGGCCAGAAGGGCCTGGAACACGTTGAACAGGTCCAGGTAAAGCCGCAACGTGGCGCTGATGTAGTTGGTTTCGCCGCCATCGAGGATCTGCTTCAGGTCATACAGCATGTAGGCGCTGAAAATTCCGATCACTGCGACCGAAATCGCCATCATGCCGGCGGTCGAGCCAACAAAGATGTTGACGATGGCGCCCACCATCACGACCAGGGCGCCGACGAACAGCCATTTGCCCATGCCGGAGATGTCGCGCTTGATGACGCTGGCCAAGGTGGCCATGACGAAGAACACACCAGCCGTGCCACCCATGGCGGTCATGATCAGTTGGGTGCCATTGCTGAAGCCCAGAATCATTCCGATCATGCGCGAAAGCATCAAGCCCATGAAAAAAGTGAACCCCAGCAGCACCGGCACGCCGGCAGCGGAATTTTTGGTCTTTTCAATGGCGTACATGAAGCCAAAGGCGCCGCCCAGAAACACCACCAGCCCCAGTCCGCCCGTCAAGGCCTGCGTGATGCCCGTGGCCACACCCAGCCAGGCACCGGCCACGGTGGGCAGCAGGCTCAACGCCAGCAGCCAGTAGGTGTTGCGCATCACCTTGTTGCGCTCCTCGGCCGACTGCGCGACGCCGCCGTAGCCAAAGGTCCGTACGTTGTCATTCATGATTTGAACTCCTATAAAACCCGCAGGTGCGGGCAACATCTTCATTTTATGGGCCATGCCGGTTTTTTCAAACCATGGGATGGGTGCAGCTCCTACTATTTGTAAGGACTATCTTGACTGTATAGGAGTCAATGGCGCCGCCGGGGTTCCCCAAATGTGCGTATGCTCGACACCTTTTACAAAAATACGGAAAGAACCTGACGCCATGAAATCCAAACCCCTGCTCGAACATACCGACATCAAGGCCATCGCCGCTGCTGCCGAGGCCGAGGCACTGAAGAACAACTGGGCCGTGACCATTGCCATTGTCGACGATGGCGGCCATTTGCTGCATTTGAACCGCCTCGATGGCGCCGCACCCATTTCGGCGCACATCGCACCGTCCAAGGCCAACACCGCCGCCATGGGCCGGCGCGAGAGCAAGGTTTATGAAGACATGGTCAATGGTGGCCGCATGTCGTTCCTGTCAGCGCCGCATTTGGCGGGCCTGCTTGAAGGCGGCGTGCCCATCGTCAAGGACGGCCACTGCCTGGGCGCCGTCGGTGTCAGCGGCGTGAAGTCGAACGAGGACGCGCAAGTGGCGCGCGCGGGCATTGCCGCCATCGGTCTGTAAAAAGCGTGTCCCTGCCAATCAGGCTGACGCCTGATGCAAAAAAGCCGACGCGATGACCGTCGGCTTTTTTTGTCTGTGATGAAGGCACCGTTTCTTGCGCTAAAAAAAAGCCTGGCTATTCGACCTGTTGAGGGCCCGTGGCTGGCAAAAACGACCTTGGGGCAGTGCGCCCGGATCGTCCCACGATGAAACGGTTAAAATGAAATGAACGGGTAGGGACGGACTTGCCTATTTGGTCAGAATCAGCTTGCCCAGGCGCGTGGCCTGCAGGCGGTAGGTCGAGCCGTTGTGGCTGATCTCGACCGTCTTTTGCCCGCGCAACAGCTCGGTGCTGTCCACGCAGCCCGACTGCGGGCCGGTCGCTTGGGGGCTTGAGGCGTTGCCTGGTGCCATGGCGTCAGGGTGGGGGGCCGCGCAGGTCGGGGAGGATGGCGTTTTGTGCATGCAGGCTCCTCAGTGCTTCGGTTCGGTGATGAATCCGATCTTGCGCAGGCCGGCCTGTTGCGCCGCCGCCATGGCCTGCGCCACACGCTCGTAGCGGACGGCCTTGTCGCCCCGGATGTGCAGGTCGGGCTGTGGATTCTGCGCTGCCGCGGCCTTCAACCGGGGCGCCAGTGCGTCGTCGGCGATTTTGGTGTCGTTGATGTAATAGCTGCCATCGGCGTCCACACTGAGCCTGACCGTTTCCGGCTTGATGAGTTCCTGCTCATTGCTGGCGCGCGGCAGGTCGATGTTGACCGAATGCTGCATGACGGGCACGGTGATGATGAAGATGATGAGCAGCACCAGCATGACGTCGACGAGCGGCGTCATGTTGATCTCGTTCATCACCTCGTCGGTGTCGTCCTGGGTTCCAAAGGCCATGATCAGCTCCCTTTTTTCATGGCCAGGACGTTGGCCGCGCCAGGATTGCTGACACGGGCGCCGGTGACGAAGTAGGCATGCAGGTCATGGGCGAAGCGGTTCAGCTTGCCGCTGACCGACTTGTTGCCGCGCACCAGGGCGTTGTAGCCCAGCACGGCAGGAATCGCCACGGCCAGGCCCAGCGCCGTCATGATCAGGGATTCGCCGACCGGGCCGGCCACCTTGTCGATGCTCGCCTGGCCATTCAGGCCAATCGCCAGCAGCGCATGGTAGATGCCCCAGACCGTGCCGAACAGGCCGACGAACGGCGCGGTGGAGCCGACCGAGGCCAGCACGGCCAGGCCGGACTGCATTCGGGCGGTGATGTCGTCGATCGAATTGCGCAGGCTGCGGGAAACCCACTCGCTCAGGTCCAGCGCGTCATGCAACTGGGGCTTGGCATTGCCGTCCTTGTGCAGCACGTGGGCCGTGGCCTCGCGTCCTTCCAACGCCAGCAGGCGAAAGGGATTGGCCGGATCGGCGCCGAACTTGGCCAGGCCATCGGCAAAATCGGCACTGTGCCAGAAGCTTTCAGTCGCCTTGGCCTGGGCGGAAAGACGGCGCACGTCCAGCGCCTTGGTGATGATGACGATCCACGAGGCCAGCGACATGAGCAGCAGCAGCACCGCGACGCTTTTGGTGACGATATCGCCTTGTGACCAGACATTGGCAAGGCCGAATTGGGTTTCCATTGATGTATCTACTCCGGGGATTTAATTATTCAAGAACAAAATTGATGGGGACGTTGAACCACATGTCCTCTGCCACGCCGCCGCGTTTACCCGGAACATAGCGCCATTTGAGGACGGTGTTGAGGGCGGCCTGGTCCAGACGCTCAAAGCCGCTGGACTGGCGAAGTTCGGCTTTT
>JBBSRS010000159.1:0-6270 GCA_038242795.1 Burkholderiales bacterium | reverse complement strand
CCGCTATGCCGCACTGGCGGCACTCGCGCTGGTGCTGGCCGCTGGCGGGTATGCCTTCAAGGCAACGCGGCTTGAGCGGCCGGTTGATCGCATGGCCGGCGTGCTGGTGTTTTGCATGGCCGTTGTGATGGGCTTTGGCCTGACCGGCTGGCGGGCTTGTGCCTTCCAGACGACCGCGCTGAATCCGGCGCTGGAAGGCCGCGACATCGATGTGACCGGCACGGTGCTGGCCATGCCGCAGATCGGCGAGGATGCGGTTCGGTTTCGCCTGGAGGTTGACGCGGCGCGTCTGGACGGCCAGACGGTGACGTTGCCGCCACAGATCATGTTGGGCTGGTATTCAGGTTTTGCCGGTCGCGAGACGAAAAATGCGTCGGCAGAAAGCAGCGATGCCTCCGAGATGATGCTGGCTCAGCAGCGCCAGCCGCAGCCCTTGCGCGCCGGCGAGCGCTGGCAGATGACGGTGCGGCTCAAGGCGCCGCATGGCAACAGCAACCCGCATGGCTTCGACTATGAACTCTGGCTCTGGGAGCAGGGCATCCAGGCGACCGGCTATGTGCGCGCCGGGCCGCGCGATGCGCCGCCGCGCAGGCTGTCCAGCGACTGGCGCCACCCGGTCGAACGCGCGCGCCAGTCGGTTCGCGAGGCGATTTACCGGCAGGTGGACGACCGGCAACGGGCCGGCGTGCTGGCCGCGCTGGTGGTCGGCGACCAGAACGCCATCGAGCGCGCCGACTGGGACGTGTTTCGCGCCACCGGCGTGGCCCACCTGATGAGCATCTCGGGGCTGCACATCACGATGTTCGCCTGGGTGGTATCGCTGCTCATCGGCCGGCTGTGGCGCGCTTCGGTGCGGCTGACGCCGAGGTTGTGCCTGGCGCTGCCCGCCAGCAGTGCCGGCGCGCTGGGCGGGCTGCTGCTGGCGGCGCTGTATGCGCTGTTTTCGGGCTGGGGCGTGCCGGCGCAGCGCACCATCTGGATGCTGGCCACGGTGGTGTTGCTGCGCCAGGGCAGCCGGCACTGGCCATGGCAGCAAGCCTGGCTGCTGGCGATGGCGGTGGTCGTCATGCTCGACCCGTGGGCCTTGCTGCAGGCGGGATTCTGGCTGTCGTTTGTGGCCGTCGGTGTGTTGTTTGCCACGGATTCAGGAGCTGAAAGCACAGACCGACAAAGCGCAGAGCCCTTGTTTCATTCAAAATTCCTGCCCTGGTGGCTGCACCGGCCCCTCTCCAGCCTGTGGCGCGGCGCGCGCGAACAGTGGGTGGTCACGCTGGCGCTTACGCCCTTGTCGCTGCTGCTGTTCAACCAGGTGTCGCTGGTCGGGCTGCTGGCCAATGCCGTTGCCATTCCATGGGTCACGCTGGTCGTCACGCCGCTGGCGTTGCTGGGCGTCATTTATGCGCCGGTATGGGAACTGGCTGCCTGGGCGGTCGGGCTGCTGGCGGGGGGTCTGCAGGGGCTGGCCGGCTGGCCGATGGCCTCGGTCAGCGTGGCCGCCGCCCCGTTGTGGTGCGCGCTGGCCGGCGTCCTGGGCGGCGGGCTGATCGCCCTGCGCCTGCCCTGGCACTGGCGCCTGCTGGGTATTCCACTGTTGCTGCCGGTTCTGTTGTGGCAGCCGGCCCGCGTCGCGCCGGGCCAGTTCGAATTGCTCGGGGCCGACATCGGCCAGGGGAATGCCGTGCTGGTGCGCACCGCCAGCCACAGCCTGCTGTACGACACCGGTCCGCGGTTTTCGCGCGAAAGCGATGCCGGCCACCGGGTGCTGGTGCCGCTGCTGCGGGCACTGGGCGAGCGCATCGACCTGCTGGTGCTCAGCCACCGCGACAGCGACCACACCGGCGGCGCCCCGGCCGTGCTGGCGATGCAGCCACAGGCCCGGCTGCTGGCGTCGATCGAGGACGGCCATGAACTCCAGGCCCTGCGCCCGTCAACGCGCTGCGTCACTGGCCAGCGCTGGACCTGGGACGGCGTCGATTTCGAGGTGCTGGCGCCAGCGGCGGGCGACTACGACGTGCCGAACAAGTCCAATGCCATGTGCTGCGTGCTGCGCATTTCCAACGGGGTGCAGACAGCCCTGCTGGCCGGCGACATCGAGGCGCCACAGGAGGCCCGGCTGGTGGCCGTCGATGCGGCCCGCCTGAAGGCCGACTTTTTGCTGGTGCCGCACCATGGCAGCAAGACCTCGTCAAGCGCGGCCTTCCTGGACGCGGTGCAGCCCCGGCTGGCGCTGGCCCAGGCGGGTTACCGCAACCGCTTTGGCCACCCGGTCGCCGGGGTGGTGGCGCGTTATGACGAACGCGGCATCCGGCTGGTGCGCTCGCCGGCGTGCGGCGCGGCGACCTGGCAGAGCTGGGAGCCGGCGCAACTCACCTGCCAGCGGCAGGCGCACAAGCGCTATTGGCAACCCCGGGAGGCGCTTTAATATCCTCCCGCCTACATTTCCGTGGCGCATTACTTGCTAAGCTATAAAAAAATTATTTCATGATTCCAAACCCAGACGGAAATTCAAGCTTATGAGCGCACCGATGTTTGACGAGATGAATGCCAGCGCGACCAGCGTGCGCAAACACTACCAGGGCTACCAGCGCTGGCTGGCGCAGCAACCGGCCGACGTCATGCAGGCGCGCCGCGCCGAGGCGGAAATGATCTTTCGCCGGGTGGGCATCACCTTTGCCGTGTATGGCGACAAGGACGAGGACGGCTCCGGCGCCGAGCGGCTGATTCCGTTCGACCTGATTCCCCGCATCATTCCGGCGCACGAGTGGGCGTCGATGGAAAAGGGCCTGGTCCAGCGTGTCACCGCACTCAACCGCTTCATCCATGACGTCTACCACGACCAGGACATCATCAAGGCCGGCCACATTCCATCGGAACAAATTTTCCAGAATTCGCAGTTCCGCCCCGAAATGATCGGCGTGAACGTGCCGGGCAACATCTACTCGCACATCAGCGGCATCGACATCGTGCGCGCGCCCAACGCCCAGGGCGAAGGCGAGTATTACGTGCTGGAGGACAACCTGCGCGTGCCCAGCGGCGTCAGCTACATGCTGGAAGACCGCAAGATGATGATGCGGCTGTTTCCCGAGTTGTTCAGCAAGAACCGCGTCGCGCCGGTCGAGCACTACCCCGACCTGCTGCTGGAAACCCTGCGCGGCATGGCGCCGCCGGCCACCGCCCAACCGACGGTGGTGGTGCTGACGCCCGGCATGCACAACTCGGCGTATTTCGAGCATGCCTTCCTGGCCCAGCAGATGGGCGTGGAACTGGTCGAGGGCCTGGACCTGTTCGTCAAGGACAATTTTGTCTACATGCGCACCACGCGCGGCCCGAAACGGGTCGATGTGATCTACCGCCGCGTCGATGACGACTTCCTCGACCCGCTGGCGTTCCGGCCCAATTCAACGCTCGGCTGTGCCGGCCTGCTCAATGTCTACCGCAGCGGCAACGTCGCCATCTGCAACGCCATCGGCACCGGTGTCGCCGACGACAAGTCGATCTACCCCTATGTGCCGAAGATGATCGAGTTCTACCTCGGCGAAAAGCCCATCCTCAAGAACGTGCCGACCTTCATGTGCCGCAACCCGGAAGACCTGAGCTACACGCTGGCCCACCTGAAGGACCTGGTCGTCAAGGAAGTCCATGGCGCGGGCGGCTACGGCATGCTGGTGGGGCCGGCCGCGTCGCAGGCTGAAATCGAGGATTTCAGGCGCGCCATCATTGCCAATCCGTCGGGCTACATCGCCCAGCCGACGCTCAGCCTGTCCACCTGCCCGACCTATGTCGAAAGCGGGGTGGCGCCGCGCCACATCGACCTGCGGCCTTTCGTGCTGAGCGGCAAGGAGGTGCAGATGGTGCCCGGCGGCCTGACGCGGGTGGCGCTCAAGGACGGCTCGCTGGTGGTCAACTCGTCGCAGGGCGGCGGCACCAAGGACACCTGGATCCTGGAGGCCGATGCCAGCGCCTTGCTGCTGCCGGAGACGCCATCGCCGTCGCAGTTGCAGTCGCAATGCGTCACCGTCACCGTTGCTGAAGGAGTCTGAACATGCTGTCACGCACTGCCGACCACCTGTTCTGGATGTCCCGCTACACCGAACGCGCCGAAAACACCGCCCGGCTGCTCGACGTGAACTACCAGACCTCGCTGCTGCCGCAGTCCACCGCCGATGTGCAGACCGGTTGGCGCGGCCTGCTCAGCATCAGCGAGCTCAAGCCCGCCTATGCGGCGCGCTATGGCGAGGGCATCACCGCCCAGGACGTCATGGACTTCATGGTGCGCGATGAAAAAAATCCGTCCAGCATCGTGTCCTGCCTGAAGAATGCGCGGGAAAACGCCCGTGCGGTGCGCGGCACGCTGACGACCGAAGTCTGGGAAACCCAGAACCAGACCTACCTGGAGGTCATCCGCATGCTGCGCGCCGGCGACTTCGAACGCGACCCGGGCAAGTTCTTTGAATGGGTGAAGTTTCGCTCGCACCTGTCGCGTGGCGTGACCACCGGCACCATGCTGCAGGACGAGGCCTATCATTTCCTGCGCGTCGGCACCTTTCTGGAGCGCGCCGACAACACCGCCCGTC
The DNA here is from genome assembly GCA_038242795.1 of Burkholderiales bacterium. Lineage (GTDB taxonomy): Bacteria > Pseudomonadota > Gammaproteobacteria > Burkholderiales > Burkholderiaceae_C > Polaromonas. The sequence goes on along the minus strand of JBBSRS010000159.1, from coordinate 1,696 downwards.
TGGTGGATGTGAAATTCCACGCCATCCAGAGCGACTTTCCCACCGTGGCCGGCGAGGAGGAGCAGGAGCACGATTTCTACCACTGGAGCGCGATTTTGCGCAGCGTCTCGGCCTTCGAGGTTTACCGCAAGGTGTATCGCGTTGTGATCAAGCCCGAGCGGGTGGCCGAGTTGCTGATCCTGCGCCCGGACATGCCGCGCTCGCTGCTGGCCTGCCTGAACGAGCTGATCATCAACCTGTCGATGGTCACCAGCGACCCGCTCAGCGAAACCCAGCGCCGTGCCGGCAAGCTGCGCTCAGACCTGCAGTACGCCCGCATCGATGAAATTCTGTCGGCCGGCCTGCATGCCTTCCTGATGCAGTTCCTGGACCGGGTGAACGAACTCGGCGCGCACATCAGCCGGGAGTTCCTGGTGCCGGTGACGCGTTGAGCGCGCCGGACACCGTGTCGGCAGCAACCCTTCAAAAGGCCTTGGCATGAAGCTGCACATCAAGCACACCACCGACTACCGCTACACCGAGCCGCTGCGCTACGCCCTGCAGACGCTGTGGCTCACGCCCCTGACCGGGCCGGCGCAAACCGTGGACTTCTGGAGCCTGGGCGCGCCCGAAGAGCTGTTCCCCCAGACCGACGCCTTTGGCAACAGCATCCACTCCTATACCTTTGTCGGCGAACTGTCCGACAACGTGCGCTGGAGTCTGGTGAACGCCGCCGGCGTGGTCGAGACCCTGGGCGTTGCCGAATTCACCGACGCGCCGACCATGCCGCTGCCGCAGTTGTACCTGCGCGAGTCGCCGCTGGCCCGGCCGCATCAGAGCCTGGCGGGGTTTGGCCGCCGCTTCATCGCGTCCCCGACGCTGGACGGAAAAACCGATTTGCAAGCGATTTTGGCCTTGTCCGCAGGTGTGGCGGGCGCTGTAAGCTATCAAAAAAATAGCACCAACGTCACCACCACCGCACTGGAGGCGTTCGAGGCCGGCGCCGGCGTGTGCCAGGACCAGGCGCATGTGATGGTGGCCATCTGCCGCAGCCTGGGCATTCCGGCGCGCTACGTCAGCGGCTACTTTTATGCAGCCAACGAGCCCGACCTGGCCAGCCATGCCTGGGCCGATGTCTGCCTGGACGTGGCCGGTCGGCACTGGGTCAGCATTGACGTGACCCACAGTTGCGTGATCGACGAGCGCCATGTGCGCCTGGCGATGGGCACCGACTACAGCGCCTGCCCGCCGATCAAGGGCGTGCGCCACGGGGGCGGCGAGGAATCGATGACGGTCAGCATCACCATCGAGCCGGCCTGAGCCTGGTTTTTGCCCTTGCATTGGGCGGGATGACTGGTTGCTTTTGCTGCTGAATTCATAGCATCAAGCGTACGTAGGATGTGCGGCACTGGCATGTTTCGTCCTTGAAATTAACCACTTGACTTGCTGCAGGTCGATGCCTTTTGGTTGATGTGTCTTTTGCTGGCTGCGTTTGGGTTTTGGGTGCGGAGCGCCTGCCCGGCGGGGGTAACTTTCTTTTCTGGCAAAAAAGAAAGTCACCAAAGAAAGTTGCCTGGGGGTCGCAGAAGAGCTGAACGCTCTGACGGGCCTTCGCTTCGCTGGGCCCTGGGTTCTCTGATCGCTGGCCAGGAGCCAATGGCCTCGCTTGCTGGTTCTACCGCTCGTTCGCCAACAGCTTCACGCTCTGCTTGTTCGG
>JBBSRS010000158.1:0-6278 GCA_038242795.1 Burkholderiales bacterium | reverse complement strand
GACACCATCGACTCAGGCATGGGTTGATCGGCCTGAAAGTTGGCAATCCACGGCGACAAATACAAGTCCTTGTGCGTCAGGACATGGACAAAGGCCGGCAGGGCTTCCACGCGCCCCTCCAGGCTTTCAGGCAGAAGCGATTTCAAGGTCTCATCGCTGTCAAACACCGGCAGGCAGTAAAGCCCGCTCCAGATGCCGGTGGCGGGACGCTTTTCAAGCCACACCGAACCGTCGGGCCGTTGCGCCCACAACAGGCTGATCGACAGGGCACTGCGTTTGAGCTTTCGCGTCTTGACCGGGTATTTTTCCGGGTCTCCTTGCGCCCGTCCACGGCACAACGCCTGCACCGGACACAACAGGCACTTCGGCTGCCGGCCGGTACAAATGGTGGCGCCCAAATCCATCAGCCCCTGGGTGTAGCGCGGCATGGCCTGCGCCAGGTCTTCATGCGGCAGCAGCTCGGTGGCCAGGCTCCACAGCGCGCGCTCCTGCGCGCCTTGTGCCAGATCGCCAGAAAAACCCAGCACCCGGGTGAGCACCCGCTTGACGTTTCCGTCCAGAATGGCGACGCGCTCTCCAAAGCAGAATGAAGCGATGGCAGCGGCCGTCGAGCGGCCGATGCCGGGCAAGGTCTGCAGTTGTTCGGCAGACGCCGGAAACTGGCCATTGTGCAGCGCCATCACATCCTGCGCACAGCGGTGCAGGTTGCGTGCGCGGCTGTAATAGCCCAGCCCGCTCCACAACGACATCACCTCGTCGTCAGAAGCGGCAGCCAGATCGCCCACAGCGGGAAAGCGCTGCAAAAACCGGTCGTAATACGCCAGCACCGTGACCACCTGGGTCTGCTGCAGCATGATTTCCGACAGCCAGACCCGGTAGGGATCGCGCGTGTTCTGCCACGGCAGGCTGTTGCGTCCATGGCCTTGCTGCCAATGCACGATTTCACTCGCAAATGATGACGGCACCATGAAACCTGCCCCGGAAAGGCGACCAGCTTGAAGCGGGTCGCCGGCATCTGATGACCTGCGCATCATGCCAACGCAGCCAGCGGTGTGTCTGCAGCACCACTTGCAGGGGATGGCGATGGATGCAGCGCAAAAGGCGAAGGCTGAACATCCAGAAGCTTCATGGTCATGTCGCCAAGTGTGTTTTCCAGCGCTTGAAGCCGGATGTCCTGCGCATTGAGTTCGGCAATTCGCTCATCCAGCGTTGACGCAGCCTGCTCGATGCGTTCGATGGCTTCGAGGCGTCTGGCAAAACCATGGCGCCGTTCGCGCATTTGCGCATCGAGTTGTGCGGAGGCGGACTGGTTCCACAGTTCCACCTCACCCAATGCAGACTCAAACACCATGCGCACGCGGCTGCTCAGCGCACGCACCAGCCGTTCCGAAAACCCGGCCTGCGCCAGCCGCATCACATTGCCCAAACCCAGGTATTGCAAATGGCTGCGCTCGATCAGTTCGAGATCGCGTGCATGGGGCGTCATGTCCGGCGCCCGCCCCGCCTGCAGCGAAAAACCGAATTCTGTGTTGATCTGCCGAAAGGCCGAATCCAGCATCGCCTGTATTTCAGCCATGAGCGTTTGGGCTTGGAGCAGCGTTTCGCGCAACCTTGAAAACGTTTCCCCATAGGTTTTTTTCAGGCGCAGCTTGATGCCGGGCTGCTTGAGCGCAGCGGTCAATCCGGCGAGTTCGGCCTTCAGCGTCGGCATGCCCAGCAGATGGACGACATTGCCCAGCAAGGTGTTGTGCACCGAACGAATCGCATGCAACCTGGCACTGCTGCCCGAAAACTCGGCCTGCTCGTGCTCGATCCGCTTGCGCATGTGCTGGATGACCGTGTTGTTTTTCCCCCGCAGACCGCGCAATTCCAGTGTCTGCTCGGCCTGTTCGCGTCGGCGCATGTTCAAAGCGCGGGCGGCCTCGCGATTGAGTTCCTGAAGGCTGGCAGCGATGGCCGTTCTCAGCACGGTCTGGCGCCGGCCCATCAAGCCTTTTGCCAGTGCCGCTTCAAACGCCGGCAACTGGCTGGCCTGCAACAGCGCGTCGTCGTGTGTGACTTTGGCCACCAGCCCCTTTTGCGCCGACACGGCCAGCACCTGCGAGGGCTGCAAGCCCAGGATTTTTGCCGAGCTTGCCCTTTGCCGGTCAATCTGCGCCTGCACCTGTTCAGGCGTGCTCAGCGCATCCCACAAGGTGTCGATCTTGTTGAGCACGACCAGCCGGTGGTCGCTGCCTGTTGCGCCGCTGACCAGATGCTCCTGCCAGATGGACAGGTCGGACCGGGTCACGCCCGTGTCGGCCGCCAGGATGAAAACCACGGCATGCGCCTGCGGAATCAGGCTGACCGTCAGTTCGGGTTCCGCACCAATGGCATTGAGCCCCGGGGTGTCAAGAACCACCAGCCCCTGCTTGAGCAGCGGATGCGCAATATTGACCAGCGCATGGCGCCATTTCGGCACCTCGACCCGGCCATCGGCCGTCTCCGGCGGATGGTCTTCGGGACTGTTGTCATGCCAGAAACCGAGGGCGCGGGCCTGCTCAAGCGTCACATGCTGCACTTCGGTTACCTTCCGGAATGCCTCTGCCAGCTGGGCCGGGTTGTCCACCTGCAGATCGATCTGCAGCCATTTGTCGGGGATGAGGCGCCACGCCACCAGGGCCTGCGGCTGCAGCCGCGTTTCGATGGGCAACAGGCGCAGACAAGGCGCCATGTCGGGGTCATAGCCCAGTTCGGTCGGACACATCGTGGTGCGTCCGGCGCTTGCCGGCATGATGCGGCGGCCATAGCCGGCAAAGAAAATGGCATTGATCAGCTCGGATTTTCCGCGCGAGAATTCCGCCACAAACGCCACCATGACCTTGTCGGAGCGCACCTGGGCGTGCAGTCTGCGCATCCGGTCTTCGACCGCCGCATTGAGCAGGCCCTGCTCTTTCATCCATTCTGCAAGGCGCTTGAGGCGCAAGGCGACTTCGCGCCGCCAAGCGCCATGCTGGTCAAATTGTTCGTTGAAAGACATGCGCGCTGGTCATAAAAGGGTCAAGGCAATATAGCACCGGCCCCCGGCCGGCCGCATTGAGGCACTCAGGGTTTCTGGCAGGTGGCGCAATAGAAAGTGGAGCGCTGGCCCTGCCGAATCATCCTGATCGGCGCAGCACAAACCCTGCACGGCAGGCCGGCCCGGTCGTACACCATGGCGTCCAGCTGAAAATGGCCCGCTTCGCCATCGGCGTTGGAAAAATCCCTGAGCGTGCTGCCGCCCTTGGCCACCGCATTCGTCAACACCGTCTGGATGGCCAGGTGCAGGCGGGCAGCGCGTGGCTTGCTGATCCGTGAGGCCCGGGTGGTGGGCCGGATGCCCGCCAGGAACAAGGCCTCGGAGGCATAGATGTTGCCCACGCCAACCACTGCCTGGCCCGCCAGCAACAGCGGCTTGATGGCGGTGTTGCGCATGTTCAGCCACCGATGAAACACCAGCGCGTCAAATGCCTCGCTCAGCGGTTCCACACCCAGGCGGCCCAGCAGCTTTTGCGCCACGGCATCCGCTTCGTCCGCCGCATGCACCACTGCGCCGAAGCGACGCGGGTCGTGCAAACGCAAGGTACCCAGGCTGGTCACCAGGTCAAAGTGGTCATGCTTGCCCGGCGCCGGCAGGCTGGCACCAAAACTGACGCTGCCCGACATGCCCAGGTGCATCAGCAGCAGGCCCGCACTCAAGTCCAGCAACAAGTACTTGCCCCGGCGGCGCACGGCCAGCACCTGCTGGCCGTGCAACTGCGCAGCGTCGCAGCCCAAAGGCCAGCGCAGGGGTTTTCCCACGACCACGTCTTCAATGCGGGCGCCTGCAATGCGGTTGGCAAAGCTCAGGCGGGTGACTTCAACTTCAGGCAGTTCAGGCATGTGTTTACGACTCTTCGGGGAAACATGGGGCTTGCAAACCCTGACACAAGAGGGGCCCACGTCAGTACCTGCGGGCATGACCAGCGCAAAGCGCCGGCAGAAGCCTTCAATTATCATGGGCTGATGAAGAAAAACCCCGGCCTTGCTTTTGCCTGTCTGTGCCTTGTTGCTCCGCTGGTGCTCGCGCAAGCCACCATGCCCGACACCCCGGCGCCCGCCAAACCTGCAGCCGTCTCGGGCCTTTCCGAAGACAAGGCGGCGCAAGCATCGGCAAGCGTATCGTCACTGGACGGTGAGTTGTTTTACCAGGTGCTGGTTGGCGAGTTGACGGCGCAAGAGGGCGAAGCTGGCGCAGGCTTTGCGCTGCTGCTCGACGCGGCCCGAAAAACCGGCGATGCCCAGCTTTACCAGCGGGCCACCGACATTGCGCTGCAGGCCCGCTCAGGCGATGCGGCGTTGCAGGCCGCGCTGGCCTGGAAGCAGGCGCTGCCCGCGTCCCGTGAGGCCAACCGCTATGTCCTGCAGATCCTGATTGCGCTGAACCGTATTGCCGACACCGTCGATCCGCTGAAAACCGAGATCAGGATGGTGCCCGATGCCGAGCGTCTGGCCATGCTGGCGGCCATACCGCGTATCTACGCCCGAACCAGCGACCGCAAGCTGGCCGCGAGCGTGGTGGAAACGGCCATGGCCGACTACCTGACCAATCCCGCCACGGCAAGCGCAGCCTGGACCACTGCCGGACGGATGCGGCTGGCGGCGGGCGACAAGCCAGGCGCCTTCGAGGCGGCCCAACGCGGCCAGGCCGCCGATCCGCGCGCCGAAGGCCCGGTGGTGGTGGCGCTCGAACTGTTCGATCCGAAGCGACCCGAGGCTGAAGCACTGGTCAAACGTTACCTGACCGATGGCCAAACCCCGTCCACAGCCTTGCCTGAAATCCGCATGGCGTATGCCCGCGTGCTGCTCGATGCCCAGCGCTATGCCGAAGCCACTGCACAACTGCAGATCGTGACGCGCGAAAAGCCCGACTACCCGGAAGGCTGGCTGGTGCTCGGTTCGCTGCAGTTGCAGGACAACCAGCAGGCAGACGCCCAGGCCTCGCTGGAACGCTACATTGCGCTGGCCGGCCAGACACCGCAGGCCGAACGCAACCCCGGTCTGGCGCAGGCCTACCTCTCACTGTCCCAACTGGCCGAAAAGCGCAAGGACTATGCAGCGGCCGAAAGCTGGCTGGCCAAGATTGAAAACGCCGCCGACCTGATGCAGGCGCAGGCCCGCCGCGCCTCGATCCTGGCCAGCCAGGGAAAGATCGAGGAAGGCCGCAGCCTGATTCGTGCGCTGCCCGAGCGAACCCCCGAAGAAGCGCGGCTGAAACTCAACGCCGAGGTCGGCCTGCTGCGCGAATTCAAGCAGTACACCCAGGCGCATGAACTTCTGGCGCAGGCATTGGCCAAAACGCCCGAAGACACCGACCTGCTGTACGAGCAGTCGATGGTGGCTGAAAAGCTCGGGCGGCTGGACGAAATGGAGCGTCTGCTGCGCCAGGTGATCCAGCTCAAGCCAGACTACCACCATGCGTACAACGCGTTGGGCTATTCGCTGGCCGATCGAAATGTCAGGCTCTCCGAAGCCCGTGATCTGATCCGCAAGGCGGTCGGGTTCGCGCCGGCCGACCCGTTTATCAAGGACAGCCTGGGATGGGTCGAATTTCGCCTGGGCAACACGGCTGAAGCGGTGCAGCTTTTCGAGGCAGCCTACAAGGCCAGGCCCGACCCTGAAATCGCCGCGCACTTCGGCGAAGTGCTCTGGAGCCTGGGGCAGCGGGACCGCGCCCTGGCCATCTGGAAGGAAGGCCAGCTCATCAACGCTGACAATGAAACGCTGCTTGAGACACTCAAACGCCTCAAGGTGACGCCCTAAACCGGAAACCGCCTTGCATTTCACCCACCGGCTTCGCGCCCTGCTCTTTCACGGCTTCATTTTTGCTACTATTTTAATAGCTGGTTGCGCCCGCCAGATCAGCGAAAACCCCTTAAACAACCCTAAAAACGAATTCTGGACAGGGCGTATCAGCCTGAATGTCAAAAGCGAGCCCGAGCAGTCGTTCTCGGCCGGCTTCGAACTCAAGGGCCGGTCGGAACGCGGAGAACTGACCCTCATCAGCCCGCTGGGCAATGTGCTCGGCGTGCTGCGCTGGGCACCCGGCGAAGCAGCACTGGATTCGGGCAACAACAATATCCAGCGGTTCGACTCTGTCGATGCCCTGATGGCACAAACCACGGGCGCTGCTGTGCCGCTGGGTGCGCTGTTTGGCTGGCTGCAGGGCGACCACGCGACAGCCAGTGGATGGTCAGCCGATCTGTCAAGGCAAAATGAAG
>JBBSRS010000157.1:0-6305 GCA_038242795.1 Burkholderiales bacterium | reverse complement strand
CGTCGGGCACGCCGCCCTTGCTGCGGTTGATGAAGTCCTGTTCGGCGGCGTCGGCGGCGGCCGCTGAATGAAAGCGCGCCGTGATTTCCTTGGCCAGCGCCACCTTGGCGTCTTTCGGGTTGCGGCCGGCGGCCACTTCGGCCTTGAGGGCGGCGATGTCGGCTTCGCTCTGGAACGACAGCAGCGTGTACCACTTCCACATCAGCACGTCCGAAACCGACAGCACCTTGGCGAACATGCTGTTGGCTTCCTCGGAAATACCGATGTAGTTGTTCTTGCTTTTCGACATCTTCTCGATGCCGTCCAGGCCTTCGAGCAGCGGCATGGTCAGGATGCACTGCGGCTCCTGGCCGTATTCCTGCTGCAGGTGCCGGCCCATCAGCAGGTTGAACTTCTGGTCGGTGCCGCCGAGTTCCAGGTCGCTCTTGAGGGCCACCGAGTCATAGCCCTGCAGCAGCGGGTACAAAAACTCATGCACGCTGATCGGCGTTCCGGCGTGGAAGCGGTCATGGAAGTCGTTGCGCTCCATCATCCGCGCCACGTTGTAGCGCGAGGCCAACTGGATCATGCCGCGCGCGCCCAGGGGGTCGCACCATTCGCTGTTGTAGCGGATCTCGGTTCTGGACGGGTCCAGCACCAGGCTGGCCTGGCGGTAGTAGGTTTCGGCATTCACCTTGATCTGCTCGGCGGTCAACGGCGGGCGCGTGCTGTTGCGGCCCGACGGGTCGCCAATCAGCGTGGTGAAGTCGCCAATCAGGAAGATCACCGTGTGGCCCAGGTCCTGCAGCTGGCGCATCTTGTTGAGCACCACGGTGTGGCCGATGTGGATGTCGGGTGCCGTCGGGTCCAGCCCGAGCTTGATGCGCAACGGCACGCCGGTGGCTTCGCTGCGGACCAGTTTTCGCGTCCATTCGTCCTGCGGAATCAGCTCGTCGCAGCCCCTCAGGGACACTGCAAGCGCCGTCTTGACACGCTCGGACAGGGGGTTATTTGTAACAAGCTCTTGATTCATAAGGGTTTTTCCAGGGGACGCGTCATGTCTTACAGATATAATTCCGACTTTCCTACGCCGGGCCGCCATTTTAAAGGGGCTATTGACCGTTGGCGAGGAAGCCAAAATTTTCGAGTTCGATGCTCCCCGGCGCTGGCAAAACGCCTGGACACGGCATCGATCGACCTGTCATCACTGCCCGGCGGCTACCGAGAGCCCGGTGCACTTTAGTTGGGATTTACGTTTTGCGCCTGCCCGTCGCCGCCCATGCCCTGCTCACCTTTTCCCGTGTACTGACCGCTGTTGGCGAAAGCCTGCGCCGCCACCCCCGACGCCTCACCGGCAGCCTGGCCGTGCTGCTTCTGGGCACCGGCGTGACGGCTTTCGGTGTTGCGCCGCTGGCGCCGGATGCCGCCGATCTGCCGGTCCGCCAGGTGCTCGAAGCGATGCAGCCGCTGGCGCCCTCGTCAGCCAAAGCCCAGACCGAAGCGCTCGCCGACTTCAGCTTCAAATTGTTCCGCACCGAAGCCACCCGCAGCAGCGACACCGCCGCCTCACTGCTCAGGCGGCTGAACCTCGATGACACGGCCGCCGACGCTTTTCTGCGCACCGACCCCAACGCACAGCTGATTCTGGCCGGACAGCCGGGCAAAAATGTAACAGTTGAAGCCAGCGATACACAGCAACTGCTCAAGCTCAGCATGCGCTGGGCGACCGATGACGAACAGATGTTCCAGCGCCTGGTCGTTGAACGCACCAGCGCCGGTTTCACCTCACGCATCGAGACCGCGCCCTACACCCGCTCGGCCCAATTGGCCAGCGCTGCGGTCCAGTCCACGCTCTTTGCCGCCATCGACGATGCGCGCATTCCCGACGGCATCGGCGTGCAGATCGCAGAGATCTTTGCGACGGACATTGACTTTCGCCGCGCTTTGCGCAAAGGCGACCGGTTCAACGTGGTGTATGAAACCCTGGAAGCCGATGGCGAGACCATGCGCGCCGGCCGCGTGCTGTCGGCCGAGTTTGTCAACAGCGGAAAGACGTTCCAGGCGATGTGGTACCAGCCGCCGGACATCGACGCCACCGGTGTGCCGCTCAAGGGCGGGTATTACACGCTCGACGGCAAGAGCCTGCGCCGCTCCTTCCTCAGCGCCCCGGTCGAGTTCTCGCGCATCAGCAGCGGTTTTTCGATGCGTTTTCATCCGGTGCTGCAAACCTGGCGCGCCCACAACGGCACCGATTTTGCAGCCACCACCGGCACGCCGGCCCGCACCGTGGGCGACGGCGTGGTCGAGTTCGCCGGGGTACAGAACGGTTTTGGCAATGTGGTCTTCGTCAAGCACCGCAACAACATGGAAACCGTGTACGCCCACCTGAGCAAGATCAATGTGCAACTCGGCCAGTCGGTGACGCAGGGCCAGACCATCGGCCTGGTTGGGTCGACTGGCTGGGCCACCGGACCTCACCTGCATTTCGAGGTGCGGATCAACGGCGTGCAGCAAGACCCGATGACGATTGCCCGGCAAAGCGACGTGGTTCCCGTGCCCGCCGCCGCCTTGCCGCAGTTCAGGCAGCTGGCCGATGGCTTTCGCAACCAGCTGCAGGCGGCCGCCACCATCGACCAGACCCGCGCCGAATAAGCCGGCACAGGCACGGGCAACGGCTGCGGCAAAATCGCGGCATGCATGACTATTTCATCGGCCTGATGTCGGGCACCTCTCTTGATGGCACGGACGGCGTGCTGGTCGATTTTTCCGGCGAAAAACTGCACGTGGTGGCAGCGGCCAGCAGGCCATTCACGGAAATTTTTCGCGCCGAGTTGCTGGCGCTCAACACCCCGTCGCACAACGAACTGCACCGTGCCGCCCTCGCAGGCAACGCGCTGGCAGCGGTGTATGCGCAAGTCGTGGCAGAACTTGTGCAAAAAGCAGGTGTGCAGGGCATCGCCGCCCAGCAGATTTCGGCCATTGGCGCCCACGGCCAGACCGTCAGGCATCGGCCCGATCGGCTGACCGCCGGACCGGAGAACGTTGGCTACACCCTGCAACTCAACAACCCTTCCCTGCTGGCTGAACTCACAGGCCTTGACGTGGTGGCGGATTTTCGCAGTCGGGATGTGGCGGCAGGCGGCCAGGGTGCGCCGCTGGTGCCTGCCTTTCACCAGGGCGTTTTTGGTCGCGTCGATGCCCACGTGGCCGTGCTCAACCTGGGCGGCATCGCCAATCTCAGCCTGCTGCCACCTTCTGGCGCTTCGCTGCCGGTGCTGGGTTTTGACTGCGGACCGGGCAATGCCCTGATGGATGCCTGGTGCCTGCAACACACCGGCCAACCCTTTGATGCGGGCGGCGCGTGGGCGAAAAGCGGTCAACTGATTCCGGCGCTGCTCGCCAGCCTGCTGGACGAGCCCTACTTCTCGCTTCCGATTCCCAAAAGCACGGGGCGCGATCTTTTCAGCCTGGCGTGGCTGGAAGAAAAACTGCGGCCCTTTGCCAGCGAACGCTCCCAGGACATCCAGAATACATTGACCGAATTCACTGCTAGCGCATGCGTGGCGGGCATCAACAGCTATGGAAAAGAGAGCGTCGAACTGATTGTCTGCGGTGGCGGCGCGTTCAACCTGCACCTGCTGCAGCGCCTTCAGGCGGGCCTGCCCTGGCTACGCGTCAGCACGTCGGACCCGCACGGCTTGCCGCCGCTGCAGGTCGAGGCCGCCGCATTTGCCTGGCTGGCCCGGCAGATGCTCACGCGCCAACCGGGCAACCTCGCCAGCGTGACGGGCGCTGCCGGTGCGCGTGTGCTGGGCGCGCTCTATCCCGCCTGAGGCGCGGTTCTAGTCCTGGTCCGGCACGTCGGCCAGCCCCGCCTTTTTTGTCCGGTCCACGGCAGGCGACAACTGCCAGAAAATGCTGGCCGAGGCGAGCGTGATCAAGCCCATGCAGGCAAAGGTGGCCTGAAAGGAATGCAGCGTCTGCAGCGCTTCGGCATTGCCGAAAAAGCCGGTGAACGCCGCCAGCACGGCGCCCGCCGCCGCTACGCCCATGCTCATGGCGAGCATTTGCACCATCGACAACAGGCTGTTGCCACTGCTGGCCGTGTGCGTGTCCAGGTCACGCAGCGTCACGGCATTCATCGCGGTGAATTGCAGGGAATTGACAGCGCCAAACAAGGCAAGTTGCACGATGTGCAGCCACAAAGGCTGGGAGGGCGTGATCAGGGCAAAGCTGGCCATGGTCAGCCCCACCAGCGCGGTATTGGTCACCAGCACCTGGCGATAGCCAAAGCGGGTGATCAGCGGCGTCGTGACCCGTTTGGTCAGCATGCTGGCCACGGCGACAGGCACCATCATCAACCCGGCCTGCAGGGGCGAGTAGTCCAGGCTGACCTGCAGCAGCAAGGGCACCAGAAAGGGCATGCAGGAACTGCCGAGCCGTGAAAACAGGTTGCCCAGCAAGCCGATGCTGAGCGACGGAATGGAGAAAAGACGCGGTGAAAAAAGCGGGTCCGGCCGCTTGGCCGCGTGCAGCCAGTAAGCGCTCAGGCTGGCCAGGCCAAACACCAGCAAGATCAGCACGCCGGCCTGTCTCAAGCCCAGGCCGGACAGGCCATCCACCGCGAGCGACACCGCCACCATGCCAAACGCAAGGTACAGATAACCGGTCAAATCGAATCGGGTTTGGGCAGGCTGCGGGTTGTCCGGCATGTAAAGCAAAGTGGCGATGCAGCCCACCAGACCGACTGGAATGTTGATCAGAAACACCCAGTGCCAGGAAGCCACTTCCGTCAACCAGCCGCCCAGCGTGGGGCCAATCAGCGGGCCCACCAGGCCGGGAATGGCAATAAAGCTCATGGCCTGCAAAAAGCGCTCGCGCGGAAAAGCCCGCAACACCGCCAGCCGCCCCACCGGCAGCAACAGGGCACCGCCCAGTCCCTGCAACACCCGCGCGGCAACCAGCTGGCTCAGGTTCTGCGACAAGGCACAGGCAACGGAGCCCAGAACAAACAGGGAAATGGCCCCCACATACACACGCCGGGTGCCAAAACGGTCCGCCAGCCAGCCCGAGGCAGGAATCAGCATGGCCATGGTCAGCGAATACGCCACCACCACCGACTGCATGCGCAGGGGGCTTTCATCAAAACTCCGGGCCATGGCGGGCAGGGTCGTGTTGACGATGGTGGCATCCAGGGTCTGCATGAAAAACCCGATGGCCACCAGCCACAGCATCATGCGCAGTGATTTTTGCTCGACGTGCATCGTGGAAAAACGAATCAGTGACAGAAGGGTGGTTACGATGGATTTACAAACAACGGGCAGCAAAAAGCCGCCTGAAAGGCGGCTTTTGACAAAGGTAAATCGCCGAGAAGCGTAACGCTCAGACCGAGAAGCTCGATCCGCATCCGCATGAACTGCTGGCATTCGGGTTCTTGATCACGAACTGCGCGCCTTCCAGGTCGTCCTTGTAGTCGATTTCCGCGCCGACCAGGTACTGGTAGCTCATCGCATCGATCAGCAGCGACACGCCGTTCTTGGTCATGGTGGTGTCGTCGTCGTTGGTGATTTCATCAAAGGTGAAACCGTACTGGAAGCCCGAGCAGCCGCCACCCTGCACGAACACACGCAACTTCAGGTCGGGGTTTCCTTCCTCGGCGATCAGTTCAGCCACCTTGGAGGCCGCGCTGTCGGTGAACACAAAGGGGGAAGGCATTTCAGTCTGGATATTTTCGGCAACAGCGCTCATGGGGGACTCCGTTAATCAATAGGCAATGGGGGAAATAGTACAGTAAATTGATCAACCATACCGGCTGCGCGTCTTAGCACACAACGCAAGGCCCCATGAAAAAAGCCGCCCGGCGAACCAGGCGGCTTTTTGCGAAGCAGGGAAAGCGGATTAACGCTTGCTGAACTGCTTGCGGCGGCGGGCTGAACGGAAACCGACCTTTTTACGTTCGACTTCACGGGCATCGCGCGTCACGAAACCGGCCTGGCTCAACGCGGGCTTGAGCGTGGCGTCATAGTCGATCAGGGCGCGGGTGATGCCGTGGCGCACAGCGCCAGCCTGGCCGGACTCGCCGCCGCCGTGGACGTTGATCATGATGTCAAACGTCTCGACGTGGTTCGTCAGGAACAGGGGCTGGCGGCAGATCATGATGGAGGTCTGGCGACCGAAGAACGCCTGGATGTCCTTGTCGTTGACCGTGATCTTGCCGGTGCCTTTTTTCAAGAACACGCGGGCCACGCTGGATTTGCGACGGCCGGTGCCGTTGTTCCATTCACCGATCATTTGGCGACTCCTGCGATTTCCAGCACTTTGGGCTG
>JBBSRS010000156.1:0-6318 GCA_038242795.1 Burkholderiales bacterium | reverse complement strand
GGGCTGCTGCAACTGCCAGGCCACGCCCGCCACCAGGCCGGCCAGCGCAGGCCCGAAGCCTGCACGGCCGGTGGCAAGGGAAGAGCGCAAGGGTGTCTTTCTGGACGGATGGCAGGCACGCACGGGTTTGGAAAACCAGCTTATGGCAGAGCTTACATCGCTTCAGGCATGCCACTGCAGTGCGTTAATATGCCAAGACAACGGGGTGGTCAGCGCTTTGCTATTCATAGCAGGGCAGGCCCGTGAACAGTGAGAAAACACCGTACCTGACCTGTTTTCATGTCGTTGCCTGCCTTGGGAACCCCGTATTTTCAAGCGCAGGCAGAACAGCCGTCTTTTTCAACCTTCAACCACCTTCACCCCAACCACCATGACCCACAGCACCCATCCTGTCCATACCAAGCTCAACGCCCTGGGCATCACACTGCCTGAAGTCGCCGCGCCTGCGGGGGCCTACGTGCCCTTCATGCGCACCGGCAACCTGGTGTTCCTGAGCGGCCATCTGGCCAAGCGTGACGGCCAGGTCATCGTCGGCCAGCTGGGCAAGGACGTGACAACCGCCGAAGGCAAGGCCGCCGCCCGCCTGATCGCCATCGACCTGATGGGCACGCTGCAGGCCGCCGTGGGCGACCTGGCCAAGGTCAGGCGCATCGTCAAGGTGATGAGCCTGGTCAACTCCACGCAGGAGTTCACTGAGCAGCACCTGGTGACCAACGGCGCATCGGAACTGTTTGCCGACGTATTTGGCGACGCCGGCAAGCACGCCCGCAGCGCCTTTGGCGTGGCGCAGATTCCGATGGGCGCCTGCGTCGAGATCGAGCTGATTGCCGAGGTGGAGTGACGCGGCACAAACCTGACGAAATGGCGCCAGCCGCCGAAATAGCGGCTGCTGCCCAGCTTGAAAGCGCATCCGTGCGGGTGTAGAGTGGGCGCCCACTCGTCAAAGGGGCGCGCCATGCCGACACCCACCTTCCAGCGTTTGTCGCCGGACCAGTTCGAGCAGCTTCTCCAGAAGTTTCCCTTCACCCGGAAAATCGACGCGGTGCACATGCACCACACCTGGCGCCCCCGGCACGCCGACTTTCGCGGCCATGACACGATTGTCTCGATGTGGCGCCACCACACGCAGGTCAACGGCTGGAGCGACATTGCCCAGCACATCACCATCGACCCCGACGGCATGGTCTGGCTCGGGCGCAACTGGAACCTGCCGCCGGCCAGCGCCGCCGGGCACAACGGCAACAAGGCCTTCGGCCCGTTCATGTTCGAGATGATCGGCGACTTCGACACCGGCCGCGACCCGTTCGGCGGTGCGCAGAAGGACACCGCATTGCGGGTCGTGGCGGGGGTCCAGGCGCGCTTTCACCTGCCCGCCAGCACGCTGCGCTTTCACAATTCGATGTCGCCCAAGTCGTGCCCCGGCAGCGCGCTGGTGTATGCCGACATCCTGGCCGAGGTCGAAGCCGTCCGGCAGGCGATGCAGGCCAGTGCCTCGCGCGGCATCGCCCAGCCGCAGCCTTTTCCCGATGAAACCGAACGCTTCGTCGCCGAGGCCATCCGTGCGTTGTCGCGCACCGCCGACAATGCCGGCGAGCGCGGCGATGCCGAACTGTCGCATGACGCGCATGAAGCCGGCCAGGATGCCACCGCAAGCCACGCAGCACCCGCTGGCGATGCCGGCGACATGCCGGCCGCTGCGCAAAGCCGTGACGCTGGCCTGGGCACGGCAGCGCTCAACGCCCTGCGGCCGCACCTGGTCAACCTGCGGGTCGGCCGCCTGTCGGGCGAAGGCGAGGCGGCCTCGACGGCCGGGGACATCGACGCGATCTTCGAGCAGCACCTGCCGCAGGCGGTCAGCGAACTGCCTGCGGGCCACAAGCTGCGCCTGATGTTCTACGCGCATGGCGGGCTGGTGTCCGAATCGAGCGGCCTGCAGATCGCCCACAAACACATCGACTGGTGGCAGCGCAACCATGTCTACCCGATCTACTTCATCTGGGAAACCGGCTTTTTCGAGACCATCGGCCAGTTGCTCGGCCGCGCGCGGCAGGGCAGCCGCGCCCTGGCGCGGGACCTGGCCGACTTCACCACCGACCCGCTGGTCGAGGTCGGTGCGCGCGCCCTGCAGGCGCCGCGCATCTGGGGCGGCATGAAGTCCAGCGCCGAGCATGCGATGGATGCGCCGGCAGACAGCGGCGACATCGGCGGCGGCGCGCATTACGTGGCCTGCAAGCTCAAGGCGCTGTGCGACGACCATGCCGACCGGATCGAACTGCATGCGGTCGGCCACAGCGCGGGCTCGATCTTTCACAGCCATTTCCTGCCGCTGGCCCACGCGCTGGGCGTGCCGGGCTTCAAGACCGCGCATTTCCTGGCGCCTGCGGTGCGCGTGGACACCTTCCGGCAGCGCCTGCTGGCGCACATCGGCCCGGGCCGCGCGGCCGAGTCGCTCACGCTCTACACCATGCAAAGGGACTTCGAACGCAAGGACAACTGCGCGCAGGTCTACCGCAAGTCGCTGCTCTACCTGATCTTCAATGCGCTGGAAGACCGGCGCGCCACGCCGATCCTCGGGCTGGAGGAAAGCCTGCGCGGCGATGCCGACTTGAAGCGCCTGTTTGGTCTGGCGGGCGCGTCGCCATCGCCTTCGAGCGTGGTCTGGTCGCCCACGCCGGGCGACACCGGCCGGTCGGCCAGCAGGTCGCTGTCGCACGGCGGCTTCGACGACGACGCGCCGACCATGAACAGCATCGTGCGCCGCATCCTGGACCAGCCCGACGCGGCCGATATCGCGGCGTTCCCGGTCAGCCGCAGCGCATCGCGGCCCTGGACCGACGAGGTGGACTGGCCCGCCGGGTTCGGTTTCAGCGCACTGCCCGCGGCCTCAGGCGCCACGTACGCGATGCCGCCGGTCAGCCTGCCACCCTGGATGCCAGTCACCGCAGCGATGCCGCCTTATCCGCTTCCCCCGGCGGCTTCCGTGCCTGTACCGTCCACCAGCACAGCCAGCAGCAGCGGCGGCCGGCGCGTGGCGCTGTGCGTCGGCATCGACGCCTACCCGGCGCCGGAGCACCAGCTCGCCGGCTGCGTCAACGATGCCCGCAACTGGGCGCGCACCCTGGGGGCGCTCGGTTTCGAGACCCGGCTGCTGGTCAACCTTGACGCGAGCCGCGCCGCGCTGGACCGCGAACTGAACCGGCTGGTCGGCGAATGCTGCGCCGGCGACGTGATCGTCTTCCAGTACGCCGGCCACGGCACGCAGGCGCCCGACCTGAACGGCGACGAGGACGACGCCATTGACGAGGCGCTGTGCCCGGTGGACTTTGCCAGCGGCGCGCTGTACATCGACGACGACATTGCCGGGCTGTTTGGCCGCATCCCCGACGGCGTGAACATGACCTGCTTCATGGACTGCTGCCATTCGGGCACCAACAGCCGTTTCGCCGTCGGTTTGTCGCCGGGCGAAATGGCCGTGCCGCCCGGCACCAAGGCGCGCTTCGTCAGGATGACGCCGGAGATTGCCGAGGCGCACCAGCGCTTTCGCCAGCCCTCGCGCAGCGCCACGCGCGCGCTCAGCAGCGGCGGGCCGCAAGGGATGCGCGATGTGAAGTTCTCGGCCTGCCTGGACCACCAGGTCGCGCTGGAAAGCGGCGGCAATGGCGACTTCACGCGGCGCGCCACCAAGGTGCTGGCCGCAGGCATCCTGGGCCTCAGCAACGAGGAATTCCTGCGCCGCGTGCTGGCCGAGTTTGGCAGCGCGGCACGCCAGGCGCCGATGCTCGACTGCGCCGAAGCCGCGCGCCAGGGCGCCCTCCTTCAGCCGCTGGCGGCCGGCAGCCGCGCGTCCGGCACCCGGGAGTTGCCCGGGGCAGCAGCCTCTGGCGACACCGGCTTGCTGCAAGCCGTGAACGAACTGGCGCAGGCCGTGAAAGCGCTCGCGCCGGGCAGGCGCTGATGGCCTCCGAGCCTGCGCCCGCAAGCGCAACGACCACCGAGGCTGTCGCCGCCGATGCCGCCAGTCGCGCAGAAGGCCCCGCAGCAATCGCCCCTCACGTCGCGAACCTGCTTCCGGGCGACGGCGAAGACTATCTCATCGGCACCGGCGTTCGCCAGCCGCCGGTGGTTCCGTATGAACGCCGGCACGGCGACCCGCTCTACCGCCCGCTGCGCATCTACACGGTCGATCCGTCGGTGTCACGGCTTGAAGGCTCGATTGCGACTGTCAACGTGCCGTTTGAACCACTGCAGCCGGGTCCGGTGGGCAAGCTGTTCCAAGTCGACACGAACGATGGACAACTGGGCGTTCACTACCGCGAGGCCGACCTGGAAGACCGCAAGGTGCTGATGGCCAACGGCTACGACCCCTCGCCTTCGGACCCGCGCTTTCACCACCAGATGGTCTATGCCGTCTGCAGCAATGTCTATTCGACCTTCAAGACGGCGCTGGGCCGCAACCTGGGCTGGGGCTTTGGCGACGGCAACACGCCGGCGCGGCTGGTGCTCAGGCCGCACCATGGCCAGGAGCAGAACGCCTACTATGAAAACAGCATCACCACGGGCGAGTTGCGTTTTGGCTATTTCCCGGCCAGCGACAAGCCGACCAATCGCACCATGCCGGGCGGCTATGTCTTCACCTGCCTGTCGCACGACATCGTGGTGCATGAGGTGACCCATGCGCTGCTCGACGGGCTGCGCGCGCACTTCATCGTGCCAACCAACGCCGACGTGGTCGCGTTCCATGAAGCCTTTGCCGACCTGGTCGCCATCTTCCAGCATTTCAGCTATGCCGAGGTGGTGCTGGCCGCCATCCGGCGCTGCAAGGGCTCGCTGCAGCACGCCGAGATACTGACAGAACTGGCCGGACAGTTCGGCCACACCACCGGCCAGAACGGCCCGCTGCGCAGCGCGGTTGAAAAAGACAACGGCAACCCGACCCGCTACCAGCCCGGGCTGGAGGCGCACCAGCTCGGCACGGTGCTGGTCAGCGCCGTGTTCGACGCCTTCGTGCAGGTCTACCGGCGCCGCACCGAGCGCTTCGTGCGCCTGGCCACCGGCGGCAGCGGGCTGTTGCCGCCGGGCGAACTCTCGCACGACCTGCAGACCATCCTCGCCGAGCGCGCCAGCAAGCTGGCCAGCCAGTTCCTGGGCATCTGCATCCGCGCCATCGACTACTGCCCGCCGGTCGGCATGACCTTTGGCGACTACCTGCGCGCCCTGATCACCGCCGACTACGACCTAGTGCCCGACGACCCGTGGGACTACCGGGGCGCGCTGATCGACGCCTTCTGGCGGCGCGACATCTACCCGCGCAGCGCCAACCACCTGTCGCAGGACGCGCTGCTGTGGCACCGGCCCCGGCTGGAACTGCCGCCGGTGCCGGGGCTTGATTTCGCGGCGCTGCGCTTCAGCGGCGACCCGGCCAATGCAGCCGGGCTGGACGAGCTGTACCGGCAGGCCTGCATGCTCGGCCACTACGTCACGCGCCCCGGCCGCACGGAGGAATTCGGTCTGGTGGCGCCTGACGACGCGCGCCTTGACGGCGACACGGTCAGCCTGCCCTGCGTCGAATCCATCCGGTCGGCGCGCCGCGCCGGACCCAACGGGCAGATCGTGTTTGACCTGGTCGCCGAAATCACCCAGGAGCGCCATGTGCGCGCCTCGGCCGAAGGGCCGGCCTTCACCTACTATGGCGGCTCGACGGTGATTCTCGGGCCGACCGGCGACATCCGTTACGTGGTGCTGAAAAATGTCGTTGGTGCCGGCCGGCGGGAACGGCGGCGGGAATTTTTCGACACCGCCTGTGGCCAGAAGTACTGGCATCTGGCAGGCCAGCGCTGGCTGCCGCGCGAGAGCCTTTTTGCGCTGGTGCATGGCGGACATTGACGGCTTGCGTCGGTCTTGCAGCAATGGATGGCTGCGCTGGAGCGCCTGACACATATGCTGCTATCAAATAAATAGCTATTTATGTTCGCCTGTATTGCGAAAGCATGTTTTTGACTGGGAATTTGTAACTGCTGACGTTTGAGGTTTGATCGCTGCGTTTTCTGTTTTGGGGCTTTGGATGGGTTCTTCTGTGGCTTGAGGGGTGAGCGCCTTCCCGGCGGGGGGTGGCTTTCTTTTCTGGCAAAAAAGAAAGTCACCAAAGAAAGTTGCCTGCAAAACGGGAGCGGGTTAGAGCTGAACGCTCTGTCGGGCCATCGCTTCGCTCGGCCTTGGGCACCTGGATGTGAGGGCGGTTAGCCATGCCGGCGACTGGCTGGTTCTACCGCTCGTTCGCCAACAGCTTCACGCTCTGCCTGATCTGGTTTGCTTGCGCTG
>JBBSRS010000155.1:0-6331 GCA_038242795.1 Burkholderiales bacterium | reverse complement strand
GGGTGCGCGGGTTGTATTGAGACACTTCAGTGCTTTTTCGCTTGCTGGACGGGCACAAGCAGCTATTGAATACATAGCAGTTAAAATAGCCATGCGCTTGCGGGTGAGCACCTACCGCCCTAGCGCGCCGGTCCCCTGAGCAGCTTGATCGCCTCCGGCAGTGAATGGGCTGCTGGTACGAAATGGTCCATCGCGGCCCCCAGCATGACGGCACAAACAACCGCGCCCAGCAAGGGTTTCCAGGTCAGCCGCAGCGCGGCGCTCAGCCAGCCTTCGCGCACCACGCGCACTGCCACGCGGGCCGAGGCATAGGAAAAAGCCAGCTCCACCGCGACCGCTAGCAAGGCTTCCCAGCCAAAGTACGCCAGCAGCAATGAACCAGCGCCAAAGAACACCGCACAGCCAATCAGGAAGACAGCGACCACTGGAATCACCACCACGGCCGCCTCGTCGGCTGAGCCCGCGACTTCAAGCGCGCTGCCCACCAGATTGCCCGGGCCACCGGCCGTGTGCGCGGCATCCAGTGCATCGACCGCGCCCGAAAAGTCGGCTGACGCGCCGCCGCCGCCAAAATCGCCGCCACCGCCGGGTTGCAGTGACGGCATGCGGACCGGAGCCGATCCCGGGCCACTGGCGCCACCGCCTGGCCAGCCCATGTCCAAATGACCCGGGTCTTGCCGATCGGCTGGCTTGCGTTGGTCGCGAAACTTTCGCGCCAGCGCCCCGGCCCACAGCCGCAACATCAGCAAATAGCCCAGATAACCCAACCCCAGCGAGCACAAATAGCGCAACGCCATCGACTCTGAACCCATTCGCATCTGCACATGGGAAGCGGCCCAGGTGATCGCCAGAGTGACAAGTCCGATGCAAAAACCGTGCAGCCAGAAGGCGTGGCGCTGGCGCAACTGCTCCTCCACGCGGCTTTCCCAGAGTTGGACCGATCGCCAGTTCGACAGGTTTTTCAATCAGCCACCATGGGCACGCGCGGCGCCACGGCGCACATCAGCTCATAGCCCACCGTGCCAGCGGCCCGGGCCACCTCGTCGATGGGCAGCACCGCGCCGCTGGAGGCCACGCCCCAGAGCGTCACCTCGCTGCCCATGCCGGCCCTGGGCACCGGCGTCAGGTCCACCGTGACCATGTCCATGCTGACGCGGCCCACCATGCGGCACCGAACACCCTCGACCAGCACCGGTGTACCGGTCGGGCAGTGGCGCGGGTAGCCGTCGCCATAGCCGCAGGCGACCACGCCGATGCGCAGCGGCTGATCGGCCACAAAGCTCGAACCATAGCCGACCGTGTCGCCGGCCTGCAGTTGCTGCAGCCCGATGAGGCGCGACGACAGCGTCATCGTGGGCTGCAAGTCCCAGTGGGCGGCGCTGTGCTCGGGTGCATCCGGTGCACTGCCGTACAGCACGATGCCGGGCCGGACCCAGTCGGAGCGTCCGGCCAGCGCAGCACCGTGGCGCAGGATGGCCGCGCTGTTGCTGAGCGTGCGCTCGCCGGGCAGGTCATGGGTGACGGCGTTAAAGGCCTGCAGCTGCGCGGCAATGCCCCGGGGGCCGTCGGCATCGGGGAAATGCTGCATCAGCGAGATTTCCTCGACCTGCGGCAGCGCATTGAGCCGCGTCCAGGCGGCGCGAAAGCGCTCGGGCACAAAGCCCAGGCGGTTCATGCCGGTATTCATCTTCAGGAACACGCGGTGCGGCAATTGCGTCTTGTGCGCGGCCAGCCGGTCGATCTGCTCGTTGCAATGGATCGTGTGCCACAGCCCCAGGCGGGAACACAGCTCCAGGTCGCGTGCGTCAAAGCAGCCTTCGAGCAGCAGGATCGGGCCGCGCCAGTCCAGCGCGCGCAGCCGCTGCGCCTCCGCCAGGTCGAGCAGCGCAAAGCCGTCGGCGCTGCGCAGCGCGTCAAAAACACGCTCGATGCCGTGGCCGTAGGCATTCGCCTTGACGACGGCCCAGACGCGGGAATCCGGCGCGGCAGCGCGCACCCGCGCCAGATTGTGGCTCAGGGCGGCAGCATGAACAGTGGCGAGAATAGGACGTGGCATGGCGCAGTGAAAGTGGGTAAGGACAGGAATGGGCGGCAAAGGGCGGGCAGGTCCGGACACACGCAATCGGCGTTGGCATTGAACGGCGGGCCACCCTTCATTTTGACATCGGGCCCCCATGCTATAAACAGCGATATTTTGGAGACATTCACCCCCTATTTTGAGACACCGGACCCACTGGTGCACTTTTCTGCGGTGATCAATACAGTTCAATGAAGCGCGGTTTTTACACCATCATGGCAGCCCAGTTTTTCAGTTCGCTGGCTGACAACGCGCTATTTGTAGCGGCTGTAGAACTTCTTAAAACCAGTGGGGCGCCCAAATGGCAACCGGCCGCGCTGGTGCCGATGTTTGCGCTTTTCTATGTGATCCTGGCGCCTTTCGTCGGCGCCTATGCCGACGCACGGCCCAAGGGCAACGTCATGTTCGTCAGCAATGCCATCAAGGTCATCGGCTGTCTAATGATGCTGTTCGGCTCGCACCCGCTTTTAGCTTACGCCATTGTCGGCCTGGGCGCCGCCGCCTATTCGCCGGCCAAGTACGGCATCCTGACCGAACTGCTGCCGGCCTCGCAACTGGTGAAGGCCAACGGCTGGATCGAAGGCCTGACGATCTCGTCAATCATCCTGGGCGTGCTGCTGGGCGGCCAGCTGGTCGGCCATGCGATCTCCAGCCACCTGCTGGCATTTGATTTTCCAATCATCGACACCGGCATCGACAGCGCGCCGGAAGCGGCCATTTCGCTGCTGATCGTGCTGTATGCGATCGCCGCCTGGTTCAACCTGCGCATCCCCGACACCGGCGTAGAGATGCGTCCGATGCCGCGCAACAAGTTCGAGCTGCTGCCCGATTTCTGGAGCTGCAACTCGGCGCTCTGGCGCGACAAGCTGGGACAAATCTCGCTGGCCACCACGACGCTGTTCTGGGGTGTGTCGGGCAACCTGCGTTACATCGTGCTGGCGTGGAGCGCGGCGGCACTGGGCTACAGCACCACGCAGGCGTCGTCGCTGGTCGGCGTGGTGGCGATCGGCACGGCCGTCGGTGCCATTTTGGCGTCAATGCGCATGCGGCTGGAGCATGCGCCCAAGGTCATGCCGCTGGGCATTGCCATGGGCGTGCTGGTGATTTTGATGAACTTCATCACCAACGTCTGGGTGGCCGCGCCCTTCCTGATTTTGCTCGGCGGCCTGGGCGGTTTTCTGGTGGTGCCGATGAACGCGCTGCTGCAGCACCGGGGCCACAACCTGATGGGCGCAGGCCGCTCGATTGCCGTGCAGAATTTCAACGAACAGGCCTGCATTTTGAGCCTGGGCGCAGGTTACAGCCTGTCCACCGGCCTGGGGCTGTCGGCCTTTGGCGCGATCACCGGCTTTGGTGTCGTGGTCGCCGGCTTCATGTGGCTGATCCAGCGCTGGCACACAAGCAACACCGTCAAGTACAAGGTGCAGCTTGACCACCTGATGAGCATCGCCCGCAGCGACAAAACGCACTGATGGCGGGGCTGGACCTGGCCCGCGCCGCAACACGGCGCACCGCCACGCTGGCGGCTGGCGCGCTGGTGTTCAATGCCCTGGTCTGGGGGGTTTCGTGGTGGCCGTTTCGCCAGCTGCAGGGCTATGGCCTGCACCCCCTGTGGGCCACGGCGCTGATGTACCTGATGATTGTGGCCGGCCTGCTGACCATGCAGTTCAAGGCCTGGCGCGGCTTCGTGGCCTGTCCACAGCTGTGGTTTCTGGCCATTGGCGCAGGCCTGACCAACGTCTGCTTCAACTGGGCGGTGACGGTGGGCGACGTGGTGCGGGTGGTGCTGCTTTTTTACCTGATGCCGGCGTGGTCGGTGCTGGTGGCCTGGGTGCTGCTGGGTGAAAAACCCACGCTGTTGTCCCTGGCCCGCCTGCTGCTGGCCATGACGGGCGTGCTGATCGTCCTCAAGACGCCTGAGACCGCATGGCCGCTGCCGCAGGGCACGGCCGACTGGCTGGCGATCAGCGGCGGGTTCAGCTTTGCCGTGACCAATGCGCTGCTGCGCAAATATGGCCACACACCTGGCGCCTCGCGCATGCTGGCGATGTTTGGCGGCAGCGGCGTGATGGCCGCCCTGGCGGCGCTGCTGGGCATGTCGTTGCAGCTCGTCCCCGGCCCGGCGCTGCTGACAGCCGGCATTCCGATGCTGCTGGGCCTGACGCTGGCCTTCATGGCCAGCAACACGGCGCTGCAATATGGCGCTGCGCGGCTCGCGGCCGGAACCACGGCGGTGGTGATGCTGACCGAAATCCTGTTTGCCAGCCTGTCGGCCGCCCTGCTGGGCGCCGCCCAGTTCACCCCGCGTACCCTGCTGGGCGGCAGCCTGATCGTGCTGGCGTCGGTGCTGGCAGCCCTGGTGCCTGCCGCCAAAGAAGTGCAAACGGGTGCAGAATTGCCCTGAGAGGCCTTTTTCCTCGTCATGCCTGCCAGGAGTTTTTTCATGCGCCCAGACGCCAAAACGGTGTACGACTTCGAAGCCCGCCAGATCGACGGCCAGGACATGGCCCTGTCGGCTTTCAAGGGCCAAGTGCTGCTGATCGTGAACACCGCCAGCCAGTGCGGTTTCACGCCACAGTTTGGCGGGCTGGAAACACTGCACAAGGCCTATGCCAGCAAAGGCCTGGCGGTGCTGGGGTTCCCGTGCAACCAGTTCGGCGCGCAGGACCCGGGCGCTGACAGCGAAATCGCCACGTTTTGCCAGGTCAACTACGGCGTGACGTTTCCGATGATGTCCAAGGTCGATGTCAACGGTCCGGCCGCGCATCCGCTGTACCAGTGGCTGTCGAGCGAAGCGCCCGGCCTGCTGGGCAGCAAGGCCATCAAGTGGAACTTCACCAAGTTCCTGGTCGGCAAGGACGGAAAGGTCATCAAGCGCTATGCGCCGCTGGACAAGCCGGCCGACCTGGCGAAAGACATTGAAAGCGCGCTGGCGGCCTGAAGACGGACACGACCGCAGCAGTCTTGTTCGATGCGCTGATGGGACTGGCGACCATGGCCGGCATGGTGCTTATTCCTGAACAGCGCATCCGCATCGAGACGTGGTACCTGCCGCGACAGCCGGACCGCAGTGCAAATGGGTGCCGCTTGGCTGGCTTAAATGGGACGCTGCCACAGATGCCGCGCCCGGGGCTGCGGCGTGATGCCATGGGCCGCGACGGCCACTGCCGCGCCTCGCGCCAGAAACCACAGCTTGTCCATGCGCGTGGTTGAAATGCGCGTGTCCCAGGCATGGCCGCCGTGCGCCTTGACCTTGCGCCCGATGTCGCGGTAAACACCGCGCGCGGTGGCAATCGACCAAGCGGAGCGCAGCGGCAGTTCGCCAATGCCGGCCACGGCAGAGCGGTAGTAGGGATCTGCGGCATCCACCAAGCGGGCGGCCACCCGGCCGAGCGCCACGCGATGGGCCGGGTCCAGCACATCGTCACGGCTCAGGATGCCTTCGTCGGCCAGCCAGCTGGCCGGCAGGTAGATGCGGCCGATGGCGGCATCCTCGACCACGTCACGGGCAATGTTGGTCAGCTGAAACGCCATGCCGAGGTCGCAGGCGCGGTCCAATGTGGCCGGGTTGCGGTTGCCCATGACCATGGCCATCATGACCCCGACCACACCGGCCACCCGCCAGCAATAGGCCAGGGTGTCGTCCAGGCGGGCATAGTGGCAGTCTTCCACATCCATGCGAAAACCCGCCAGGTGTTCAAACAGGTAGTGCTCGGCAATGCCGTGTCGGCGCACCACTTCGCCCAAACCGGCAAACACCGGGTCATCGGTAGGTTCGCCCGCGCAGGCCAGCCGCGTGGCCTGCTCCAGCGCGGCCAGGAAGTCCGGCGCTGCGCTGCGGTCGCCCTGCTGCTGGCCGTGGCCCAGCTGCTGGCCGTCGATCACGTCGTCGCAGTGGCGGCACCAGGCGTAGAGCATCACCGCGCTCTGGCGCGTGGTTTCGTCAAACAGGCGCGCGGCGGTGGCGAAACTTTTCGAGCCGGCCTGGATGGTTTGCGCAGCCTGCTGCAGCACGGAGGCATCGACCATCATGCGTCCTCCAGCATCAGCCCGGCGGTGGCCTTGGCCGACCCGACCACCCCTGGAACGCCGGCGCCCGGGTGCGTGCCGGCGCCGACGATGTAGAGATTCGGGATCGCGTCGTCGCGGTTGTGGCTGCGAAACCAGGCGCTTTGCGTCAGCAGCGGCTCCAGTGAAAACGCCGAGCCCAGGTGCGCCGACAGTTCGGTTTTGAAGTCGCCGGGCGTGAAGATG
>JBBSRS010000154.1:0-6335 GCA_038242795.1 Burkholderiales bacterium | reverse complement strand
CTATAAAAAATACCAGAGGAGACGGCCGTGAACAACACAACAGAAGAATTGCTGCTCGCCCTTGGCGTTCGAAACTTGGCTGTCATCCGGTGGCACGACCGACTGCCAAGAAATCTAACGCCTGCTGAGCAAAAGGAATGGACACGCGCCAACTCGTTCAACGATGTGGTGAAAGAAATTGTTCAAGAACTGGGACGGGTATCCGATTGCATCAAGACTTGTCAACGCGACAGCCATGCACCCGTTGATCCTGATATAGGGCAAAGCTGATGAGGCAGCTGCCCAACCGAGCTTGCCTCTGAATTTCGTATCCCATCACTCACATCATGAGCCGGCTTGCTTGGCCTGAACTGCAAGCGCCAACGGCATTTATGCAAAGCGCCGTTCCTGTCGTCGTCATTGACTGCTGCCAATTCAGCCAAGGCTCGGTATTGGTTGTTGCTTGAAATGCCGTTGCAGCGGGTCGACCTGGTTTTATGCGTTGCTCAATCAAGAACGCCGTGATGCGAACCTTGCCAGCTTCTCGAAGCGGAAAAACTGAGTGCGAATTTTGGTGTGGCTAAAATGACACCGCGTTTACGAGTTTTTTACCGAGAACAGCAGTTTTTGCATGCTCTCACGTTCAGCAATGCTGGGCCAATTAGCACCTTGTGGCACGGATGCAGGAGCGGTGCTGCCAAGAGGGGTAGTGGGCGTTGAAGTCCAATCAACCCGTCCTTCCTGGTTAAACCGGATCTCGGTATAAGTTTCGTTGACCACCGCGCCAGGAGCGCCATTTTGCATGCGCACATACCAGTCGGCCAAGCGCAAAGTCTGACCGGCCAGTGTCTCGGCCAAGGCCTGGCCACGTGCCAGTGCGACGTACAACGCATGCGGGACGGGGTGGACACCATGCTCTGCGTCCAGCAAGAAAACATAAGAGGCGTACTTGTCTTCGCCTGCACACTCCCCGCCTGGCGCGCAGCAGGTTTGGGCTGACACATCCACAGTGCTGTACACCGGTGAAAAGCCACCGCCCGGCGTGCGAAAGTTGGTGGTTTGGCCCTGGTACATCCGCGCTGCCACCCACTGGACTGCGCCGTCGTACGCGTAGGCGCGCAGATCAAATTTCATGGCTTTGGGGTCCAGCTTGTCGACCATACGCTCGCCAGGTAAAACGATGCTCTGTGCCACATAGTCACCCGCGAGAATCTCTTGCCAGACACGCTTGGTCAGCTTGTCGCCACGGTAGGCGGCCCGGCTTCCAAAGCCGGCGACCGGCTTGAAAAAGAGGCCTCGGCGTGCAGCCCAAAGGCGATGCTCATCGTCGGGATTGACCACTTCGGTGCGGGGAACGTGTTTGAGCAGTACCTCTTGCGTCGCCTGGGGAACGCCCAGCGCTTGCAGTTGCGCCGCATCGCTGAACACTGCGAGTCGCCTCTTGTCGGCATACAGCGCGTGGGCCTGTGGGTGTGGTGTCAGCACAATCCCACGGTTCAAGTAGGCTTCACGCAGCGCGCTGCTGTTGGCTTCCTCCAGATAAAAGTCGGTGAGCCGGTTGTAAACCAGGTCGATGGCGAGTTCACCATGCCACAGCACACCGCCGCGCCATTCCAGCGCAGAGGGACTGCAAATCACTGAGCGCATACCGTGACGCGCGAACAGCTGCTGGAAAAGCAAAAATTCGGGGTAGAGATACTGGTCTTCTGGCCCTTCGTCCACGATGGCAATGCTCGACAGCGCATGGATTCGCCCGCTGAGATGCCATTCATGGCGAAACATCTCAACTATTTGCTGCTCAAAGTTGGCTGCCCCCTCAAGAGTGGGCGCCATCTCGTCCATCGCCGTGCAACAAGCCCGCTGCGCCCGCGCCAGCAACGCATTGAGCATGGCCCCGCCAGCATTGGTGTTGATCTCAATGAGGCTCAGACTGCCTTGATGAAAGTGAAAGTCGTAACCAAAAAAGGCACCTCGGGGACCAGTGGTTTCGAAACGGGCAATGGCGGGTGCGGTAGCCAAGACCTGCTCACGGTACATTGAAAGCGCCACCACCGATTCGACGGCATGCACCACTTGCGCCATGACCTGCAGCTGCAGGGCAGGCACAAACACGGGTTGAGCGGCGAACAGGTAAGGGCAGCGCTGCCGAATCATTTCCGACAGGTCAGGCTGACCGACCTCGGCATCAAGCGCTAGCGACAGCGAGTTTGGGTCGAGCGTCAAGCAAAAGCAACCGCGATTGAGAACGTCGGCATGTTCAAGCGGTGTCGAGGGCAAAAAATTGTTCATGGCGTGCTCCAAATCACAAGGTGCGCAAAGGGTGGTATCGAAGCCAAACTTC
This sequence comes from Burkholderiales bacterium, assembly GCA_038242795.1. GTDB lineage: Bacteria > Pseudomonadota > Gammaproteobacteria > Burkholderiales > Burkholderiaceae_C > Polaromonas. The sequence continues at coordinate 4,015 of JBBSRS010000154.1, read as the reverse complement.
GATACCACCAGCATGAGGCTTGGCCATAATACGGTGTAGTTTTTCAAAAAATTGACGAATTCATGGGTTAACAGAGCGCAGCGCAGGGGTTCAAGCCATTGCGGCATTTGACGCACGGTTTTATTGGTAAGCTTTCTCTGCGGCATAAACTGAACTTTTCAAGACACCTTGGCCTCTCACCACCCCATGCGCCATCTGTTCCTCATCCTCATGATCGCCCTGCTGCCTTTGCGCGGCTGGGCCAGTGACGCGATGGCAACGGCAATGGTCACGGCTCAGGTGCAACACCAGCAAACTGCTGCAAGCACATCAGCTGCTCGCGCAATTGAAGCGGGGGTGCTAGCGCATCAGGACAACGAAACCGTGGTGGCTGAGGCAGCTCAAACGGCAGCCGACTGCTCAGGCCATGCTTTGGGAGAAAATGAGGATGCAGAAGACACGCACTGCAATACCTGCAGCGCCTGCCAGGCCTGCCATACGGTGGCGTTGTCCCCACCCACAGTCGATGTGACGACCGCATTCAACCCACGCACACTGCCGCGCACAGTCGTCGCCCAATTTGCCAGTGCCGAAGCCGCACTCGGCCAAAAACCACCGATTTCCTGATCTCCAGGCCCGTATTGGGTCTGTACTTGCTGCCCGCATGGCCCCTTGTGGCCTTTGCATCGCATCCGATGCCCGGACAACCGCGATTTCCCCCATCGCCCCGCTTGTATTTCAGGAGATTTCTGTGACTATTCGTCTTTATTCAAACCTGCCCACTGCCGTGGGCTTGTTGGTGGTGTCCCTGTGGGCCACCCAGGCCAGCGCACAAGCGTCTGCTTCTGCAACTTCGCCACCAACCCTTGTGGCGCCAGCAAGCCCAGAGCCAACCGCTCTGCCTGCTTACCGCTCGGCGCTGGAGGGTTACCAGCGCTACACCGAAGAAAAAACGGTCAACTGGAAAGACGCCAACGACGCCACCGCGCGCATTGGCGGTTGGCGCGCGTACGCCAAGGAAGCCAGTCAACCGCAAGCGCCAGAAGGCGCCGGCCAGCCAGATGCCGGCGCCATGCCCGCCAAACCGTGACAGGAACCCCTATGCAAAAGATTTTTCGATTGACCGCGCTGGCGGCGGCCAGCCTGGTGCTGGCGGGCTGCGCATCGGTCAACATGGACCAGGCTGTGCGGGACACGAATGATTCCACGAGCACCTTCACCCAGGGCAAGCTCGAACTCAGCCGCACCGAGCAGCAAGCCCAAGCCAGGGCCAAGCTGAGCAGTGAGTTGCTGGCCAATCCCCTGGGCATGGACGAGGCCGTGCAGCTGGCGCTGGCCAACAGCCCGGCGGTGCAAACCCTGCTGGCCCAAAGCTGGTCCGACATGGCCCAGGCCAGTCAGACCGGCCGCATTGCCAACCCGGTCTTCACGTTTGAGCGCATCCGCTTTGCCGACGAACTCGAACTCGGCCGGTTGCTGTCGTTTGGCCTGCTGGACTTGCTGACGCTGCCGCGACGCCTGGAGATTTCAGAGGGCCAGATGGCGCAAGCCAGGGTACAGCTCAGCGCCAATGTGGTCGAGCAGGTCACCCAGGTACGCCAGGCATGGGTGCGCGCCGTGGCCGCGCAGCAGTCTTTGGCCTATGCACACCAGGTCAACCTCAGTGCGAAAGCCAGCGCCGAATTGGCCAAACGCATGCTGCAGGTCGGTAATTTCACCCGGCTGCAGCGCGCGCGGCAACAAAGCTTTTATGCCGACAGTGCGGCCCAGCTGGCGTCCAGCCAGCAAGCCCGCACCGCGGCCAGGGAAGACCTGATCCGGCAGCTGGGGTTGACCGAGGCGCAGGCCGGGCAACTCAAGCTGCCCGAGCGCCTGCCCGACTTGCCCAAGGCACCTGTGCAGGCGGCGGTGGTCAATGCCAACGCCCCTGATCAGCGCCTGGATGTGAAGATCGCACGCAACCAGCTCGAGATGGCCGGTAAATCGCAAGGCTTGAACCTCATCACCAGTCTGGTCGACGTGGAGCTTGGGGTACGCCGTGACACGGTGTTTGACAACGCCGCAGGGACCAGCACGCCGCGCAAAGGCTACGAGCTGGCCATTCGCCTGCCGATCTTCGACTGGGGCACGGCCAAGCGCGACGCCATGAACGCACAGTCGCTGGCCGCCGCCAACCGCTACGAAAGCACGGTTCGCGGTGCGTCGTCGCAATTGCGCGAAAGCTATTCGGCCTACCGCACCGCCTACGACGTGGCGCGCCACTACCGCGACGAAATCGTGCCGCTGCGCCAGACCATGGCCGAAGAAAACATCCTGCGCTACAACGGCATGCTGATCGGGGTGTTCGAGTTGCTGGCCGACAACCGCGACCAGATCGCCAGCATCACCGCCGCCCTCAATGCCTACCAGCAGTTCTGGCTGGCTGACGCCGCACTCGCCGCGTCCATGACCGGCAAGCCGATTGCATTGGCCATGGCCGCGCCGATGGCCGGCGGTGGCGGCGGCAACGCAGCGGGTCATTGAAACCCGTCACGCCCAGCTTCACGAAACATATTGAACAAAACTTCCATGAAAAACAGAAGAAATTTTTTGACCGGTGCAGGCGCCATCACCACGGCGGTGGCCGCCGCTGCGGTCAGCCGGGTGGCCATGGCCGCGTTGCCCGAGCCGGTGTTCCAGACCACGCCCGACACCATGGCGCCGCTGGTGCCCAACACCGGCCGTCCCTACAACCCGGTGGTCACGCTGAATGGCTGGACGCTGCCCTGGCGCATGAACGCCGGCGTGAAGGAATTCCACCTGGTGGCCGAGCCCGTGGTGCGCGAGATGTCGCCCGGCTTCAAGGCGCACCTGTGGGGCTACAACGGCCAGTCGCCCGGGCCCACGATTGAAGTGGTCGAAGGCGACCGGGTGCGCATCTTTGTCACCAACAAGCTGCCCGAGCACACCAGCGTGCACTGGCACGGCCAGCGCCTGCCCAACGGCATGGATGGCGTGACGGGCCTGACGCAAAAGGCGATTCCGGTCGGCAAGACGTTTGTCTATGAATTTGTGGCCCGGCGTCCCGGCACCTTCATGTACCACCCGCATGCCGACGAGATGACGCAGATGGCCATGGGCATGATGGGTTTCTGGATCACGCACCCCAAGGCCGCGCATCCCTTGATCGACGAGGTGAACCGCGACTTCGTGTTTTTGCTCAACGCCTACGACATTGACCCCAGCGCCTACACGCCCAAGATCATGACCATGCTCGACTTCAACCTGTGGAGCTGGAACAGCCGGGTCTTTCCAGGCATCGACCCGCTGGTGGTGGCCAAGAACGACAAAGTGCGCATCCGCATGGGCAACCTGACCATGACCAACCACCCCATGCACATTCACGGCCACGAGTTCACCGTGACCGGCACCGACGGCGGCCCGACGCCCAAGGCAAGCCGCTGGCCCGAAGTCACCGCCGATGTGGCGGTGGGGCAGATGCGCCAGATCGAGTTTGTGGCCAACGAAGAAGGCGACTGGGCCTTTCATTGCCACAAGAGCCACCACACCATGAACGCGATGGGCCACGACGTGCCGACCCTGATCGGCGTGGACCACCGCAAGGTCGTCCGGGACATCACCAACGTCATTCCCGACTACATGGTGATGGGCGAGCGCGGCATGGCCGACATGGCCGAGATGGACATGCCCTTGCCGGACAACACCGAACGGATGATGACCGGCGCGGGCCCCTTCGGCTCGGTCGAGATGGGCGGCATGTTCAGCATGGTCAAGGTGCGCAAGGGCCAAAAAGCCGGCGACTACAAAGACCCGGGCTGGTACCAGCATCCGGCGGGCAGTGTGGCGGAGGAATGGACTGGCGCCCTGCCCACTCCGGCGCGCTGTGCCGCCGAGGGCGGCCAGTCCATGAAAGCGCAGAACATGCCGATGAAAGAAGTCGTAGTTCAGGTCCGCAAACCTGTGATGCGGGGCATGGGCGATATGGGCGGCATGAAGCATTGACTGTCAGCAACTCATCGATCAAACAAAAGCATCT
>JBBSRS010000153.1:0-6377 GCA_038242795.1 Burkholderiales bacterium | reverse complement strand
GACGCGCGCGGCGCGCGGCTGCAGCGACGAAAAGCGTGCCAGCAGCGCAGCGCCATATCGGTGCCCGACCCAAAAATACAGCTGGTCGCCCAGAAAGCTGGCAAACGCGGCGATGGCGATCACCACTGGCAGCGCCAAATGACCCCGAGCGGCCGCAGCGCCCGCGACCAGCAAAACCGATTCTCCTTCCAGAAAAGTGCCCACCGCCACCGCCGCGTAACCATAGGACTGCACCCACTCTGCGATATTCATGACCTGACAGTCTTTCGTTTGTGCTTGACGCCGCGCAATGGTAGGTCGCGACGGAGGGTTCTGCGACGGGCCGGCGTCAGTCGGCGTTCAGGCCTTGCCGCCCAGAGTGTCCAGGGTGTGGAGCACTTTGGACAGCGTTTGCTGGCAAGTGGCCGCATCCGGCGTATTGTCGCGGAGGGCTTTCAACGCTTGGTCAATGGCTTTGTCCAGAACGTGCCAATCTTCGGCGGCGCGGGGTTTCAGACCTGCCTCGGCCGAGTCCCAAGCGACTTCCAGATCCTTGATGCGCGTTTTTGCAGCGGGCAGGTCACCTTTGTTCGCGAGGGCAGCAACGTCGTCCGCGATGGAGCGGAACGCCGACAAATCCCCCAGCTTCGAGACCGTCTTGCCTTGCGATGGTGTGGATGTTTGGACAGCCGTGGCAGAGGCGACGCCGGCGCTGCCCGGGTCGGCAGGCTTGGAGCAACCAGTGGCCAGGGTCAGCAAGGCGATGGCGGACAAGGCGGCGACGCCACGGATGAGGGATTGAAAGGAGCGCATGATGTTTCCTTGCGTTGTGGGGTAAGTATTGAGTTCTAGGTTGGGCGTGGCCAGGCAAACGGGCTTACTTGACGGCGGGCACCCTGGCGCTGGCGCTCATGTCGATTTGCGCGGCACCCACCAGCATCACGATGACGCACAGGAAGAGCGCGCTGGTCCACATGGCGCCCAATCCCAAACCGCCGTAGGCCTTGGCCTGCGTCAGCAAGTCACCCAGCGAGGCACCAAGGGGGCGCGTCAGGATGTAGCCAATCCAGAAGGTCAGTACGGCATTGCCGCCCACACGCCAGGCTGCGTAGGTGACGGCAATCAGGGCACTGAAAATGACCAGACCCCAGGTAAAACCCAGCCCCAGCGCTTCGGTGGCCAGGTCACCGGCTGCCGTGCCCAGCGCAAACGTGCACAAGATGGCCGACCAGTAAAACAGCTCCCTTCTGCGCGTGAAGATTTCATGCATCGACAGCGTGCGCTCGACTGCATACCAGACGGCGAAGATGGTGGCCAGCAGCACAGCAAAAACCGAGGTGCTGAGGTACAGGCTGACGCCCAGGCCATCGGTGAACAAGTCGGTGATTTGCGTACCCACGATGCTCACCAGCACCACCGTGAGCCAGTAAATCCACGGTGTGTAGCAGCGCTTGCGGAACTGCACCAACAGCGCTGCAATCAGCAACGCCGTCATGCCCACACGGGTCATGGTCTGGCCCAGGCCGGCGTTGACCGTAAGATAATCAGCGCCCGTTTCGCCTACCGTGGTGCACATGATTTTGATGATCCAGAACGACAGCGTCACTTCAGGGACTTTGTTAAGCCAACTTGGTCTAGGCGTGGAGGTCACGTCAGAGGGGAAAGTCAGCGTGTTCATAGGAAGCCTCGAAGATGGTTTGTGTGGGTGTCAACGCCAAGTTTGGTTGTCCAGACTTAGCGCTGGCATAGGACCTTGATTGACAGGGCATTTATTCGCCCACCCATCCGCGCTTGATCAGCGTGTAAAAAAACGAACGGTTCAGTCTTTTGTGTCGTGGTCATCGTCATGGTCGGCCTGGTCTTCAGCCGACGAGATGACGGTGCCCTTGTCGGCATCGACCCTGACATCGAACACCTTGGCGCCACTGAGGACTTCGACGTCAATGACAATGCCGCTTCTGGTGTGCTCAAGCTCGGCACGGGTTGCCCGGCCGTTGGCCTGTTGCTCGGCAGCCGCGACGGCCTGGCTCAGCGAAATTTTCGTGGCCGGCAGGGCGGCTGCATCGTTTTCCATGCCGGTTGTGGCGTAAGCCGCGATACCGGAGGCGGCCAACAGGGCGCCTGCAATGGCAATTTTTGTATGGCGAAACATGGTGAGGTCCTTCAAGATAAATAGTGAAATGGGCAGGGTCTGAAATTCGGATTCAAGGATGGACGCGCAACGCTTTCGAGAGACGGGCCACCTCGTTGCTGGTGATGGTGATGGCGCTGCCGTCCATGGTGTGGACCACCTGACCGACAGGTTTTGCCACCGCCCTTCCATAGGCGCTTTCCAGCGCCATCTTGCCGTCGCTGTACTCATGCAAGGCTGAGCCGTCGTTCAGTGAAACGACCTTTTCAAAGTAACCTTGATTCCAGGAAAATCCGGAGGAAGCGGCTGAAGGGGTGTCAGTCTGGGCGCTGGCACTTGCCGTTACCGCAGTCGTGGCGAGGACGGCGAGCAGTGCGACAGATTTGATGGACTTGAACATGCTGTTTCTCCGATAACTGACACGCAGGTATTTGCGTGATTTGGAGAATAGAAGTTCAGACTTAGCGCAGACTGAGCCGTCTTCAAAAAAAAATTGATGGCGTTGTAGTGACCTTCAGACAATCGGCGACCAGAAGACTCAGGCTGCGTGCGAAGATCAAATGCCGCACACAAAGTAATTTCAAAACACGGGAAGGCAACGGTATAAATGACCGAGCCGATAGCTGCAGACGGATGGCACCGGTGCGACTGAAGAATATGTGTCCTGAATACCTGGATCAAAAGGCCACAGGTCGAATTTTCAAACTCATAACCTGCCTCGCTCGCACAACGTGTTTTTATTTTGAACAAACAAAGTAACGCCATGACTCTGCAAAGAGCATGCGCCGGCAGCCCAAACAATTATTTTGGAACACACTAAACTTCACTCGCTTCAGCCTTGAAACAACCAAATTTCGACCGAAAGATATTTCATGTGTTTGCTATTTTCCCGTCGCTGGCTGATTGGCAGTGCCTCTTTGTTGATGCTGGCGTCTACTGCGTCAATTGCTCAGACCGCCGTTCGCGTATCTTCAAAAATCGACACCGAAGGCTCCTTGCTGGGCAACATGATGATTCAGGTGCTGGAGGCCAACGGCATCAAAACCGAAAACAAGGTTCAGCTTGGGACGACCAAGATCATGCGCGGCGCCCTCACCGCCGGTGAAATTGACATCTACCCTGAATACACAGGCAACGGCGCATTCTTTTTCTCTGACGAAAAAAACCCGGCCTGGAAAAACGCCACGGCCGGCTATGAATTGGTGAAAAAGCTCGATGCCGAAAAAAACAACATCGTGTGGCTGGCTCCGGCGCCTGCCAACAACACGTGGGCGATTGCGCTGCGCAAAGACGTGGCCGAAAAGAACAAGGTGAAGTCGCTTGCTGACATCGGCAAGTGGCTGGGAGCGGGTGGCAAGTTCAAGCTGGCCGCCTCGGCCGAATTCATTGAGCGCAGTGACGCCTTGCCAGCCTTCCAGGCGGCCTACGGCTTCAAGCTCAACAACACGCAACTGCTGACACTGGCCGGCGGAGACACCACGGTGACCATCAAGGCCGCGGCAGAACAGACCTCGGGCGTCAACGCGGCCATGGCTTACGGCACCGACGGCGCCATCGCCGCGCTTGGCCTGGTCGTGCTGGACGATCCGAAAGGCATTCAGCCGATTTACGCACCCGCGCCGCTGGTCAGGGCGCAGACGCTGGCCCAATACCCCAAGATCAAGACGGTGCTGGAGCCGGTTTTCAAGACGCTTGACGGCCCGACGCTGCAGGCGCTCAACGCCAAAATCGCCGTCGAGGGCCAGGACGCCAAGAAGGTGTCCGCTGACTACCTGAAGGCCAAAGGCTTTATCAAGTAAGCGCGCGACCGGCCGCTCGAACAGAATACCGGCGCTGATCGCACCGATGGGACGGATTCAAAACCGCGTCTTGCTGTTGTTGCTGACCACCGGTCTCGCGGCGGCATCAGGGCTGGCGTTTTTGCGACATGCGCCCAACCGGTTGGTCTCAGGCGTCCGTATTTCACTGTTTGAGGTGGTCAGCGCCGGTGACGGCCGGCAAGCAACCTGGGTGCTGTTGTCAATCGGTGTTCCGGTCTTGCTGCTGGCCGTTGCCGTTTTTTTGCGCGACAACCGTTTCATCCGGCTGGTCGTCATCGCGGCTGCCGCACTGCTGCTGGCCGGGCTGGCGTTTTTGGCTGGCGCAGAGGCGGCGCGGCTCGCATCAGCTGCTCTTGCCTTGGGGGCAGGCACCACGCCGGGCATAGAGCGGACCTCTTTGGGGGGTGCGTTTTGGGTGTTGTCTGCGCTGGCGTGGCTGATCGCGGGTGATGCCATTGCGCATCTGGGGCTCAAGCCCGTTTGGCGGCTGATCGCCGGTGCGGCTGTCATCGCGCCTGTGCTGGTCTGCCTGGCTAGTGGTCGGCTTGACCAGCTGTCTCTCCTGAAAGAATATGCCAACCGCAAGGAGCTGTTCAACACTGCCTTGTTGCAGCATGTGCAGATCGTGCTGGCAAGCCTGCTGCCGAGTTTGCTGATCGGCGTCCCGCTGGGCATTGCCTCGGTACGCGAAGGACGACGGATGACGGCACTGCGCGCACCGCTGTTTGCCAGCCTCAACATCATCCAGACCATTCCCTCCATTGCATTGTTTGGCCTGCTGATGGCACCGCTGGCATTGCTGGCCACCAGCCTGCCCTTGCTCGCGCAGTGGGGCATCAAAGGCGTGGGCCTGGCGCCTGCCGTGATTGCGTTGACGCTGTATTCGCTGTTGCCCATCGTGCGCAGCACCGCCGCCGGCATGAGCCAGGTGCCCCGGCCCGTCATTGATGCCGCCGTTGGCATCGGTCTGACGCCGCGCCAGGTGCTGTGGGAGGTGGAGCTGCCGCTGGCGCTGCCGGTCTTCATCGCCGGGCTGCGCGTGGCGACCGTACAGACCATTGGCATGGCGGTGGTCGCGGCGCTGATTGGCGCGGGCGGCTTCGGGGCCGTCATGTTTCAGGGCCTGCTCGGCGGTGCCCTGGATTTGGTGCTGCTGGGCGTGGTGCCCGTAGTGGCCATGGCCGTCGCGGTCGATGCCATTCTCAAAACCCTGGCGTCATCGCTGGTGCATGAATTTTGAGTCTTTTTATCCTTTTGCGAGTTGAAGCCTGATGATTGAACTGCAGTCGGTGTCCAAGACTTTTGACGGCATCAAGGTGATTGACGAGGTGTCGCTGAACATTGTGCGGGGCGAGTTCATCGTGATCCTGGGGAGTTCGGGTTCGGGCAAGTCCACATTGCTCAAAATGATGAACCGGCTGGTAGAACACGACAGTGGCCGCATCCTTTTTGCGGACCGGGAAATTCGCAGTTTTCAGCCCGAAGACATTCGCCGCCGCATGGGCTACGCGATTCAGTCGATCGGTTTGTTTCCACACTGGACGGTCGAGAAAAACATTGCTGCCGTGCCGACCCTGCTGAACTGGCCCAAAGACCGCATCGAGGCGCGGACTACTGAATTGCTGACGCTGTTGCAACTCGAACCGGCGCTCTACCGCGCACGCTACCCACACCAGCTTTCCGGCGGACAACAGCAACGCGTGGGCGTGGCCCGGGCGTTGGCAGGCAACCCCGAAGTGCTGCTGATGGACGAGCCTTTCGGCGCACTCGACCCGGTCACGCGCAGCGCGCTGCAGCTGGAGATTGCCCGGATTCACAAGATGTCAGGCAAAACCATCGTGCTGGTCACGCACGATATTGACGAGGCGCTGGGCCTGGCGACACGCATTGTCTTGCTGGACAAAGGCGCCATCGTGCAAAGCGGCACACCGCTGCAAATGCTTTCTGCGCCAGCCAATGACTTCGTGCTCGATTTTTTTGGCCGCAGTGACGTCGGCATCAAGCTGTTGGGCCTGCGGCGTGTGGGTGAATACATGCGGCCAGTCATGCAAGACGGCGATCCACCAGCGGCTGACGCAAGCCACGGCGACCCGATCCCCGACACGCTCAGCCTGCGTGAGGCATTGTCGATTTTTGTGTCGCGACACGTCTCCAGCCTGGCGGTGGCAGACAGCGCGGGCCAGCGCGTAGGGCAAATTGATTTGCAGGACTTGCTTGGTCAGTCACCATCGGCAGAGCAGCCATGACGCCTGATAGTCCGGGAAAAGCGATTCGCACAGGCGGTCACAACAGTCTTCTGTGGTGGGTGCTGGCGCTGCTTGTGCTTCTGGTGTTTGGCATCAACTGGCTCAAGCCGCTGTTTGCCGCGCTGTTTCCCCAGCTCGAGCGTCCTGTTTATGCGCAAGACAGCTTTTTAAACCTGATGCTGGCACACATAAAAATTGTCG
>JBBSRS010000152.1:0-6412 GCA_038242795.1 Burkholderiales bacterium | reverse complement strand
CAGCCGGGACCGCATCGGGTGGCTGTTCCAGCAGTGCAGCCGGCATGGCACCGGTTTTGACGAAGAAATGCAGATCGACACACCGTCCAGCCGCAAATGGGTGCGCATCGTCTGCGAGGGGGTGCATAACAAGCGCGGCCAGGTCAAGAGCCTGCAGGGCATGCTGCGGGATATTTCAGACCTCAAGCAGGCCCAGCAGGAAACGCTTCACCTGGCCATGCGCCTGACCACGACGCTGTCCACCATCACCGATGCCTTTGTCACGCTCGACCGGCAGTGCTGCTTTACCCACATGAACCAGGAAAGCGAGCAGTTGCTGCGCCACACCAGCACCGAGCTGCTGGGCAAGGAAATCTGGAGGGTTCTGGTCAATGACAAGAACCAGCGCCTGCGACAGGAGCTCCAGCGGTCCATCGCCACCGGCCGGCAGCTTGAGTTCGAGGACTTTTACCCTGGGCTGGGCAAGTGGCTGGAGGTGCGCGCCTGCCCGTTTGCCGAAGGCCTGGCGGTGTATTTTCGCGATGTGAGCAAGCGGCGCAAATCGCAAGAGCAGCTGATGCTGCTGGAAACCTGCGTTTCGCGGCTCAACGACATTGTGCTGATCGCCGAGGCCCAGCCGGCGCGCAAAAAAGTGCCTTACATTGTGTTCGTCAACCAGGCTTTCGAGCAGCACACGGGCTACAGCCGCCATGAGGTGCTGGGCCAGACACCGCACAAACTCCTGGGCCCCGGGGCGGCGCAGGACGAGTTCGAACGCATGGCCAAAATGCTGGCGCGCAAGCGGCAGGCCCGCAGCGAACTGCTGATCTACCGCAAGAACGGCAGTTGCTTCTGGCTGGAACTGGAAATCGTCCAGGTCGCCGACACCGAGGATGACCTGGCGCACTGGGTCGCCGTCGGCCGGGACATCACCCAGCGCAAGGTCGCGGCCGACGCCATTCACCAGTTGGCCTTCTACGACCCGCTGACCAGTCTGCCCAATCGGCTGATGCTGCTGAACCGCCTGGAACATGTGATGTCGCAAAGCGTTGCCCAGCGGCGCAACGGCGCGCTGATGTTCATTGACGTGGACAAGCTCAAGGTGCTGAACGACACCCTGGGACACCACAAGGGCGACATGCTGCTGCAGCAGGTTGCCGAACGGCTGGCGGGCTGCGTCGAGGACACCGACACGGTGGCGCGGCTGGGCGGCGACGAGTTTGTCGTGCTGCTCGAAAACCTCGGGGACGACGCGGTCGAGGCCACCGTCAAAGTTCGAAAGCTCGCGGAAAAAGTGCTTGAGGAGCTGCGCGAACCTTTTGATTTGTCCGGGCATCAGCACTACACCACCTCCAGCATCGGCGTGACCACCCTCAGTGGCCCGCATGACAGCGTGAGCGAGGTGCTCAAGCAGGCCGACCTGGCGATGTACCAGGCCAAGACCACAGGCCGCAATGCCGTGTGCTTTTTTGATCCCGAAATGCAGGCGGCGGTCAATGCCAATGCCGCGGTCACCTCGGAGTTGCACGCCGGCCTGCGCAAGAAAGAATTTGTGCTGCATTACCAGCCCCAGGTTGACCGCCAGGGCTGCGTGACCGGCGTCGAGGCTTTGCTGCGCTGGCAGCACCCCCGGCGCGGCCTGGTCATGCCTGCCGACTTCATCCCGATGGCCGAGGACAGCGGGTTGATCCTGCCGCTCGGCCAGTGGGCGCTGGCCACGGCGTGCGAGCAGCTGGCCGCCTGGGCGCAATGGCCGCAGGCCGCCGGCCTGAGCATCGCGGTGAATGTCAGCGTGCGCCAGTTCCGGCATCCTGATTTTGTCGACCAGGTGATGGCCGAGATCCAGCGCACCGGCATCAAGCCCGAGCATCTCAAGCTCGAACTCACCGAAACCTTGCTGGCCGACGGCATGGACATCACCCTGGCGCGCATGGGCACACTCAAGGCCCTGGGCGTGACGCTGGCCCTTGACGATTTCGGGATGGGCTATTCGTCGCTGTCGGCCCTCAAGCGCCTGCCGCTGGACCAGCTCAAGATCGACAAGAACTTTGTCGCGGAAGTGCTGACCGACCGGGCCGATGCCGCCATTTCCCGCACCATCATCACGCTGGCGCACAGCCTGAACCTGGAGGTCATGGCCGAAGGCGTGGAAACCCAGGCCCAGCAGGATTTCCTGAATGCGCAAGGTTGCGACCAGTTTCAAGGCTTTTTGTTTTCACCGCCGCTGCCGATCGAGGAGCTGGAGGCCTACCTCATGGAGCCGGGCACGCTCCGCAAGGTGCTGGCCCCCGCCTTGCTGCCAGGCTAGGCGGGGAAAGGCAGGGAATTGGGGCACGGCTGCATTTCGCATGCCTGCCCGCCGCTGCAGGCATTGCCTTCACGCCGCGCAGAAATTGCCCTTGCGGGCATGGCCGAATGCGAGGGTTCAACCCCGCCCGCCGAAAATCGCCGTTCCCACGCGCACCATGGTGCTGCCCGCATGAATGGCAGCCTCCAGGTCGCCTGTCATGCCGAGCGACAGCGTGTCCATTGGCAGCGCCAGCGCGCTCGAGGCGTTTATCTGATCAAAAAGGTCTTTTGCGCTGGCATGCAGGGCACGAGCAGCTCCGACATCAATAGCAGGCTCGGGTATGGCCATCAGGCCGCGCAGCACCAGGCGCGGGAGTTGCGCGACGTCCCGGGCCAGCGCCAGGGCCGCCTCGGGCGCCACGCCCGACTTGTTGACGCCGCCATCGATATTGACCTGCAGGCAGACCTGCAGCGCAGGCAGTTCAGCGGGCCGCTGCTCGCTCAGCCGCTGCGCGATCTTCAACCGGTCGACCGACTGCACCCAGTCGAAATGCCCCGCGACCAGCCGCGTCTTGTTGCTCTGGACCGGCCCGATGCAATGCCACTCCAGCGGGCTTGCAGACGTGACAGACGCCTGGACGGCAGTGGCCATCCAGTGGCGCAAGGCCTCGATCTTGTCCGCGCCTTCGGCGATGTAATTCTCGCCAAACGCCGTCTGGCCCGCTGCCATGGCCTCCACCACGGCCTCGGCGCCAAAGGTTTTGGAAACCGCCAGCAAGCGCACGCTGGCCGGGTCGCGTCCGCAGGCCAGGCAGGCGGCATGAATTCGGTCATGGACAAGTCGGAGGTGGTGCGAAATCGTGGTCATAATCCGACTGTAAACTCAGATTCAACTTAGAGGATTTGCCGGAATGGACATTACGCAGTTGCTGGCCTTCAGCGTCAAAAACAAGGCATCCGATCTGCACCTCTCAGCCGGCCTTCCCCCGATGATCCGGGTTCACGGCGACGTGCGCCGCATCAACATTGATCCGCTGGACCACAAGGAAGTCCACGCCATGGTGTACGACATCATGAACGACACCCAGCGCAAGCAGTACGAGGAGTTCCTGGAGGTTGATTTTTCCTTCGAGATCGACGGCCTGGCACGGTTTCGGGTCAACGCCTTCAACCACAACCGCGGCGCCGGTGCGGTGCTGCGAACCATTCCGTCGAAGATCTTGACGCTGGAGCAACTGGGCGCGCCGAAGATTTTTGGCGAGCTGGCGCTCAAGCCGCGCGGCATGGTGCTGGTGACCGGCCCAACGGGTTCTGGAAAGTCGACCACGCTGGCGGCCATGGTCAACTACCTGAACGAAACCGAGTACGGCCACATCCTGACGGTCGAGGACCCGATCGAGTTCGTTCATGAATCCAAGAAATGCCTGATCAACCAGCGCGAGGTCGGACCGCACACGCTGAGTTTTGCCGCCGCCCTGAAGTCCGCCCTGCGCGAAGACCCGGATGCGATTCTGGTGGGTGAAATGCGCGACCTGGAAACCATTCGCCTGGCCATGACGGCGGCGGAAACAGGCCACCTGGTGTTTGGCACATTGCACACCTCGAGCGCGGCCAAGACCATCGACCGGATCATCGACGTGTTTCCGGCCGAAGAAAAGGAAATGATCCGCTCCATGCTGTCCGAATCGCTGCAGGCAGTGATCTCGCAGACGCTGTGCAAGACCAAGGACGGCCAGGGCCGCGTGGCCGCGCATGAGATCATGCTGGGCACCAGCGCCATCCGCAACCTGATCCGGGAGGCCAAGGTGGCGCAGATGTACTCGTCGATCCAGACCGGCAACAGCCTGGGCATGCAGACGCTGGACCAGAACCTGACCGACCTGGTGAGGCGCAATGTCATTTCTGCCGCTGAAGCCCGCGGCAAGGCCAAGATTCCCGACAACTTTCCAGGCTGAAACCGCTCCGTTCCCACCAGGAGAAATGCGCCATGAAAGGCTTATTCGGACTGATCAGGCAGGCCACGCCCGCCAATGCCGGCGCAGACAGCCCTGCTGACACGTTTTTCTTCTCCACGGCCTTTGCCGACCAGGGAATCGACGCTTCGTCCATGGTGCCCTGGGAGGCACGGGCCAACGAAGTGGGCGCCAAACGCCTGACGGCCGGACGCGGCGCCCAGTTGCTGGAGGAATTGTGGAGCCGGGACAACTTCATGGCACGGCTGGGGCCGGATGCCTTGAAACGCCTGGAAAAATTCTTTGATTTTGCCTCGCTGCCGGCCAATCGTGACGTGATCCGCCAGGACGAGTATGGCAATTTCATGCTGGTGCTGCTGAGCGGCACGATTGCCGTGGACCGCGAACAGCCCTGGGGCGAGCGCCTGCACCTCACCGAAGCCCGACCGGGTGAGATTCTGGGTGAAATGTCGCTGCTCGACAGTGGTCCGCGTTTTTCCGTTTGCACCTCGCTGAACGATTGTGAAATCGCGGTCATGAGTGCGCAGGCACTGGACGAAATGATGGCGACCGACCCGGCACTGGCGGCCAGCCTCATTGCCTTGCTGGCCCGCAAACTGTCTCGCCGCATGCGGGTCGTGAGCGCCCGGCTTGGTGAAAAACAGAACTGATCAGGTACCCTCTCATCCGCTGACAATACCCAGGAGAATTCATGGAACGCGATCAGGCCAGTAAATTCACCAATGACCTGCTGCGGCTGATGGTCAGCCGCGGCGGAAGCGACCTTTTCCTGACCGGAGAATTTCCGCCCGCCATCAAGGTCGACGGCAAGCTGACCAAGGTGTCGTCCCAGCCGCTCAACGCCAGCCACACGTTGACACTGGCGCGCGCCATCATGAACGACAAGCAGGCGGCCGAGTTCGAGCGCACCAAGGAATGCAATTTCGCCATCTCGCCGCCGGGCATCGGCCGCTTTCGCGTCAATGCCTTCATGCAGCAGGGCAAGGTCGGCATGGTGATGCGCGTCATTCCGGCGGTGCTTCCCACGCTGGACGGCCTGGGCCTGCCGCCAGTGCTGAAAGACGTGGTCATGGCCAAGCGGGGCCTGGCCATTCTGGTCGGCGCCACGGGTTCCGGCAAGTCAACCACCATGGCCGCCATGCTCGACTGGCGCAACGAGCAGTCCTACGGCCACATCCTGACGATTGAAGACCCGGTCGAGTTTGTCCACCTGCACAAAAACTGCGTGGTGACCCAGCGGGAGGTTGGACTCGACACGGACAGCTGGGCTTCGGCGCTGAAAAACTCGATGCGCCAGGCGCCTGACGTGATCCTGATGGGTGAGATTCGCGACCGTGAAAGCATGGAGCATGCCCTGGCTTTTTCAGAAACAGGTCACCTGTGCCTGGCCACCTTGCATGCCAACAGCGCCAACCAGGCGATGGACCGCATCATCAACTTTTTCCCCGAAGAGCGCCGCACGCAGCTGCTGATGGACCTGTCGCTCAACCTCAAGGCCGTGGTGTCGCAGCGCCTGGTGCCCCGGCAGGACACCAAGGGCCGGTTTGCGGCGGTCGAGGTGATGCTCAATTCCCCGCTGATTTCCGACCTCATCTTCAAGGGCGATGTCAGCGAGATCAAGGAAATCATGAAGAAGAGCCGCAACATGGGCATGCAGACCTTTGACCAGGCACTGTTTGATGCCTTTGAAGGCAACCATATCCTCTACGAAGACGCCCTGCGCAACGCCGATTCGGTCAATGACCTGCGGCTGCAGATCAAGCTGTATTCGCAGCGTGCCAAGTCCACCGACCTGTCGGCCGGAACCGAGCACTTTGCGATCGTGTGAGCATCTTTTTAACCCTCCGCTGTTGATTGACCATGACGAACCTGCCGACCAAGAATTACGAATCTTCCCCTTCCTGCAAAGTGGCCTTTCTCGGCCTGGGCGTCATGGGTTATCCCATGGCCGGCCATCTGGCTCTGGCGGGCCACGACGTCACGGTGTACAACCGCAGCCCTGGAAAGGCAGCGCGCTGGCGTGAAGAATTCAAGGGTGCCTCCGCCGCCACGCCGCGTGAAGCCGCCGCCGGCGCGGACATGGTGTTTTGCTGCGTCGGCAACGACGACGACCTGCGTGCGGTCACGCTGGGCGCGGACGGCGCCTTTGCGGGCATGGAGCCGGGCGCCAT
>JBBSRS010000151.1:0-6499 GCA_038242795.1 Burkholderiales bacterium | reverse complement strand
GCTCAACACCAGCGCCACCGAAACCGCCGTCTGCAACCTCGGCTCGATCAACCTGGTCCAGCACCTGAAAGACGGCGCGCTCGACCACGACAAGCTGAAAAAGACCATCACCACGGCCATGCGCATGCTGGACAACGTGATCGACATCAACTACTACGCCGTGGAAAAGGCGCGCCATTCCAATATGCAGCACCGCCCTGTCGGTCTGGGGCTGATGGGCTTTCAGGACTGCCTGTACGAATTGCGCGTGCCTTATGCCTCGCAGGCGGCCGTCGAGTTTGCCGACACGTCAATGGAAGCGATCTGCTACCACGCCTACTGGGCGTCGACCGAACTGGCCAGGGAACGCGGCCAGTACGCCAGCTACAAGGGTTCGCTCTGGGACAAAGGCATCCTGCCGCTCGACACGCTGGACATGCTGGCCAAAGAGCGCGGCGGTTATGTCGAAGTGGACCGCTCCGCGACGCTCGACTGGGACGCGCTGCGCCAGAAGATTGCCAAAGACGGCATGCGCAACTCGAACTGCGTCGCAATTGCCCCCACCGCAACGATTTCCAACATCATCGGCGTCGATGCCTGCATCGAACCTTGCTTTGGCAACCTGTCGGTCAAGTCCAACCTGTCGGGCGAGTTCACCGTCATCAACCATTACCTGGTGCGCGATCTGAAAAAGCTCGGCCTGTGGGACGATGTGATGGTGGTGGACCTGAAGCATTTCGATGGCTCGTTGCGGCCCATCGACCGCGTGCCCCAGGACATCAAGTCGCTGTATGCCACGGCATTTGAAATCGAAACCTCGTGGCTGGTGGAAGCCGGATCGCGCCGCCAGAAGTGGATCGACCAGGCGCAGTCCCTCAACATCTACATGGCCGGGGCGTCGGGCAAGAAGCTGGACGAAACCTACAAGCTGGCCTGGGTTCGGGGCTTGAAAACGACGTATTACCTGCGCACCCAAAGTGCCACGCATGTCGAAAAATCCACCGTCACCGCCGGCAAGATGAACTCGGTGTCTTCAGGTTCGCAAGCAGCGACTGCGGGCATGAGCGCCATCGACAAGGCCGCTGCAGCCGCGCAGGCACAGATGAGCGCATCGCCTGCCACCGATATCAAGTTCTGCGCCATTGACGATCCAGGCTGCGAAGCCTGCCAATAAAAAAGCTGCGATTTGCCCACCGGAATTTTGTGTTCATTTCTTTTTGAAAAGCACGCAAAAACCCGGTGCAAATGCGCAACAAAACCTGCAGCGGCGCCAATGAACACTTTTCATTTTTCACCGCTGCTTTCATAATCTTCAAGTATTGGAATTTCCTATGTTGACCTGGGACGAAGAAGTCAAATCATCTTTGCAGATTCCCCCACCCAGTGACCTGCCAGCCAGCCGCTCAGCAGACGTCCCGCCGCCTTCTTTCGCTCCTTCAGCAGAGCCATCGGCTGAACTGCCCGCGCCTGCCGCAAAGGCCAAGCGCGTCAAGGCTTCGGACAAGCGCATCATCAACGGACAGACCGACGTCAACCAGCTGGTGCCGTTCAAATACAAATGGGCCTGGGAAAAATACCTGTCGTCCTGCGCCAACCACTGGATGCCGCAGGAGGTCAACATGACCCGCGACATCGCGCTGTGGAAAGACCCGAACGGCCTGACCGACGACGAGCGCCGCCTGGTCATGCGCAACCTCGGATTCTTCGTCACGGCCGATTCACTTGCTGCGAACAACATCGTGCTGGGAACCTACCGCCACATCACCGCACCAGAATGCCGCCAGTTCCTGCTGCGCCAGGCGTTCGAAGAAGCCATCCACACCCACGCCTACCAGTACATCACCGAGTCGCTGGGCCTGGACGAAGGCGAGATCTTCAATGCCTACAACGAAGTGCAGTCGATCAAGGACAAGGACCAGTTCCTGATCCCGTTCATTGAAGCGATTTCCGACCCCACGTTCAAGACCGGAACGCCAGAAGCCGACCAGACCCTGCTCAAGTCGCTGATCGTGTTTGCCTGCCTGATGGAAGGCCTGTTCTTCTACGTCGGCTTCACGCAAATTCTGGCGTTGGGACGGCAAAACAAGATGACCGGCGCAGCCGAGCAGTACCAGTACATCCTGCGCGACGAGTCGATGCACTGCAACTTCGGCATCGACCTGATCAACCAGCTCAAGCTCGAAAACCCGCACCTCTGGACGCCCGAGTTCAAGGCCGAGATCAACGCCCTTTTCATGAAGGCTGTCGAACTCGAATACCGCTATGCAGAAGACACCATGCCACGCGGCGTGCTGGGCCTCAACGCGTCCATGTTCAAAGGCTACCTTCGCTACATCGCCAACCGCCGTGCCACGCAGATCGGACTCGAAACGCTTTTCCCCAACGAGGAAAATCCGTTTCCCTGGATGAGCGAAATGATCGACCTGAAAAAAGAACGCAACTTCTTTGAAACCCGTGTGATCGAATACCAGTCTGGCGGCGCCCTCTCCTGGGACTGACAGCCCACGATTGACAAAAAGCACAAGGCCTATACAACAATGATTTTTAGATTCGCAATGGTTCTGGGCCGCACCCGAGGGTGCGCACGAACTGTTGCGCCTGTGTTTGCGGCATGGGGCCCGGTGATCCGAAGGCCTTATGCTGCGAATCACTTCGCCTGCAGACCAGACGAAGTGCTTTTTGCAAACTGATCGAGGAGAAAACCATGGCAACTGCGAAAAAACCAGCGGCAAAAAAAGCCGCTTCTGCGAAAGCAGCACCAAAAAAAGTAGCTTCAGCTGCGCCGGCACCGGCGGATGCACCAGCTAAGACCACAGCTGCGGCTCCCAAGCCTGCAGCCAAAAAGACTGCGGCAAAAACCGCTGTCAAGGCGCCGGAAAAGGCGCCTGCAAAAGTGTCGGAAAAAAAAGCTGCGCCTGAAAAAGTAGCGACGGCTCCCGCAGCCTCGAAGACAACATCTGCGCCTTCCAAGCCGGCGGCTAAAAAAGCTGCAGCAAAAGCCGTCGTCAAGGCACCCGAGACGGCATCGTCAAAGCCTGCGGCAAAACCGGCAGCGGCTAAAAAAGCAGCACCTGCGAAGGCGTCAGTCAAAGCGATGCCTGCTGAAAAACCAGCCACTCAAACCGTGGCCGCCAAAAAGCCTGCTGCCAAAAAGGCTGAGCCCAAGCCCACCGCAGTGGCCGAAGCGGTAAAAAAGCCGGCCGCAAAAAAAGCGGTGAAAGCCGAGAAATCAGAGAAATCAGAGAAATCGCAGAAAAAGCCTGTTACCAAGTCGACTGCAACCATGCCAACGGCTCAGACAACCATCAACCCGCAAGCGTCCTGGCCTTTCCCAAAGGGCAGCAAGCCTTAAGTATTTCAGGCCTTGCGCATCGAGCCCGATGTTGCGAAACGTCGGGCTTTTTCGATTCCCTCTTTTTATGACGACATGGGTTTTGCGGCTTCATCCTCGCCCGCCCCCTTCGTTCTAGCGAAACACTCGCGAGCCACCTGAAAGTAGATTCAGAAAAACTTTTTGGCTGGCCACTTGATGCTCAGGCATCAAGGTTAATGCTATTATTTTTATAGCTATAAGCGCTTATACCCAATACGTTAGCTGCTGATTTCAGCCAAATCCAGAGAATAGTTTTGGCCGCCACGGCTGGCAATCTTCTGCGCACCCACGCGATTTCCGAGCGCCGCACAACGAACGAGCGACCAGTCTTGCTCCAGGCCAAACAGCAGCGCGCCACGAAAGGCGTCGCCGCAGCCGGTCGGGTCCACCACCGCAGGTGCTGTCACTGGTGGCACCAGCGTTTTCTCGCCGTCGATCCAGACTTCGCAGCCCTCGGCGCCCAGCGTCACCACCAGGCCCCGCACCCGGCGTGACAACTCGGCGCACGACAAGCCGGTCCGGTCGCACAGCATCCGGCCTTCGTAGTCATTGACCGTGACCCAGCTTGCCAGATCGACAAAATGCGCCAGTTCCTGGCCATCGAACATCGGCAGCCCCTGCCCCGGGTCGAAAACGAAGGGAATGCCGGCGGCCTTGAACTGTTCTGCATGCTGCCGCATGGCATCGCGGCCATCCGGCGAGATCATGCCGAGCTTGATGTCGCTGCGCGCCTCGATCCGGCTGACATGGGCCTGCATCATGGCGCCGGGATGAAACGCGGTGATCTGGTTGTTGTCCCGGTCGGTCATGATCATGGCTTGCGCGGTGTAGAGATCATCGACCACGCGAACAAATTCGGTGCTGATGCCCTGCGCCTGCATGCGCGCCAGGTAGTCTGCGCCGTCATTGCCCACGGTCGCCATGGGCAACGGCGAGCCGCCCAGTTGCTTGAGGCTGTAGGCGATGTTGCCGGCACAGCCGCCAAACTCGCGGCGCAGCGCCGGCACCAGGAACGACACGTTCAGGATGTGCAGCTGGTCGGGCAGGATCTGCTCGGCAAACCGGCCCTCGAAGCCCATGATGGTGTCAAAGGCCAGCGAGCCGCAAATTACAGAAGACATTCGGTTCTCGATTCAGTTCAAGGATAAAAAGCCAGGATACGGTAGCCGGATACCGGCAGCAATCCGGTTTGCGCCGGAGATGCAGACGCCTGACCGCCAGCGTGGTCGACTTTCAGGGTCAGGGCGCCCGTCAGCTTCGAATAGGCAGCGAGTGTGGTGGCTGTGGCGCCAAACTCCACCGGCATCACCACCCGGCGTACCACGGCCTGGTCCTGGCTGTCGGTCAGGGTCACTTCCAGCGCCGGAACTTCGAGCGCCGCATCACCCGTGTTGGTGAAAGTGAAGTTCAGCCGATAGGCATCGGAACCGGTCCGGCTGAAACTGGTGTTTTCAATCGCCAGCGATTCAATGCGCCGCAATGGCTGGACTGCACAGCCCAGGGGCCGGCACATGGCCTGCAGCCAGGGGGCAAGCTGCGGCACCCGAGCAGCCAGAGCGTCCTTTTGCCCGACAGTCCATTGCATCCCCAATGCGAGTGCCAGCACCAGGCAAATCGCACCCAGCACGGTGCGAACCAAGGTCGACTTCCAGAAATCCTTGCGCTGCGCTTTGCGTACAAAGGCCACATCGGGAAATGCCTGCGAATCCTGCGGGACGGCAGAAGCCTGGCGCGCATGCCCGGTGGCATGCAGCGTCGAACCGGGGGGATTGAAGTCGAAGCCATCGGCACGGAAGACCGGTTCATGCCGTCCCGCATTCGTGGCTGAAAAATGGGAGGTTTCGGAGCCTGCCCGACGCGAACCAATGGCCGGATCTTCGCCAGGCAGCGGCATGCCTGAAGCGTTCTCGCTTTCTGAAGCATCAGCAGGCTGCATCGGTTTGTCGTCAGCCGCAGCGTCCGCAAGATTGCCCTTGCATGACTCTTCAGGCGACATCAGCGGAGCACCTGCAGGCACTTTAGGGGAAACTGGCGGTGGGAAAACGCCGTGATCCGACATCGGAAATGGCAACGCATTCTTCGCCGGCAAGGGGGTTTCGTCCGCCAGGCCTTTCAGCGCGGACGGCAATGCCTGCGTCTCCAATGTGGCGACTGGAACCAGGTGCAGGCCTGCTTCGAACACCTCGCCGCATTGGCCGCAGCGCACCCAGCCTTGTGCCACCTTGAGCTGATCGGCAACGACCTTGAACAGTGTTGCGCAGGCAGGGCAGCGGGTGATCTGGCTCATCGGGTGCAATGGGTCAAGGATTTCCGGAGACAAGCCTGGGCCGAGTCGGGCTTACGACAGCACGCTCAAAACTGCGCCGTCATCAAAATCCAGCCTTCCTGCGCATCATGGACCTCAAGCTGGCAGTAAGGCAGGTAGGCGGCCTTCAACTCATCGGCCTGCCGGTCCAGGATTCCGGCCAGCACCAGATTACCGCCGGCTTGCACATGCGCGCACAACAGGGGCGCCAACACGCGCAAGGGCGTGGCCAAAATGTTGGCCAGCACCGTCTGGTAGGCGCCCACGGCCTTGTCGGGCAGACCGGTCTGCAGTTGCACGTGGTTGGCCTGTGCATTGGCGCGGGTCGATTCCACCGCCGCCTCGTCAATGTCGACGGCATCTATTTTTTCAGCGCCGAACTTGGCCGCGCCAATCGCCAGAATGCCGGAGCCGCAGCCATAGTCCAGCACCCGGCCCAGTGACCGTCCGGCCGCGCCCTGGCCGGCAATCCAGCGCAGGCACATGCGTGTCGTCGGATGGGTGCCGGTGCCAAAGGCCAGGCCCGGGTCGAGCCGGATCACCTGCTTCGCCTGCGCCGGCGGCTCATGCCAGGTCGGCACGATCCAGAATTCCGGTGTGATTTCGACCGGTGTGAACTGCGACTGCGTCAGCCGCACCCAGTCTTGCTCGGGAACGACCTGAATGGCGACCAACTGGCAGCCGGCAAAAAAATCCTGCATTTGCAGGAGGTTGGCCGCATCGCGGGCCAGCGACTCGGTGGCAAACAGCGCCACGATGCGCGAGCGCGCCCAGCCCGCCTTGGGCGGCGGCATGCCGGGTTCGCCAAACAGCGCCTGCTCGGCCGGCGTGTGGGCGTCGGC
>JBBSRS010000150.1:0-6553 GCA_038242795.1 Burkholderiales bacterium | reverse complement strand
TAGGTGCCGCGTTCGGAGGCGGTGACGATTTTGTAATTCACTTCGGCCGCCGCCATCGACGCGTGGCAAAGCATGGCGGCTGTCAGCAGGGCGCCCAAGACCAGTTTGTGCATGCTGTTTTTCTTTCGTTTCATGAAGGTCAGTTGCAGAGCCCCAGGGTTTCAACGGCCGGAGGGCATTCCTTACGGGCAGGCGGGGTGGGGCGTGGGTTTTCCCTGGCCCGAACCGGCGGCGCAGGGCTGGCAGGCGGTCTGGCCACCCTGTCGGGCCGGGAAGGCGCGGGCAGCCTGGCGGCTGCGGCAACACCCTTGGCCCCCGGCGATGCCACCGGCACCGGCGCTGCAGGCGCTGTAGACACTGCGGGTGCTGCAGGCGCTGCAGCTAGTGCGGGTTCCGGCTGCATTTTTTGCGCCAGTCCCTGCCGAACAGACGCCAGCCCGCTGGCGGCAAGCCGTGACCTCTCATCGTCGTCGCCAAACCGGGTGGAATATGTCAGCAGGCTGTCGGCCAGCAGGATTTGCGCACGCGCCAGCCATTCGGTGCGATGGGGCGCGTTCGCAGGATTTTGCCGAAGGCTTAAATTGGCATAGTGCTGTCCCAGCCGGTATTTCGCATCCGCCGACTCGACCGAAGCCGCGCCCTTGAGCTTGTCCGCGATCCTGCAGGACATCAACAAACCCACCTCGGCGTCGCGTGCACGGCCTGCCGCCAAGGCTTCATTGCTCAGAACGACGAAAGAGGCAATGTCCATGGCCGCCAGGCCGGTCACATCGGCCTGCATGGGAAACTTTCCGTCCTTGTCGCCTGCCACGGGCACCACAGGTTCCGAGGGACACATGACGAGTTGGGCCAATCCCGGTTCCGCAAGCCCACCCCGGGCCGCGTTTGGCTTTTCCCTGCCCGGCAGTTCTGAAGGGCCGGTGTTCAGCAGCAGCCATCCCCCCAGCCCCAGGGCCCCGCCAATGGCGATGAACCACGGGACAAAGGCCGCAAGGTGCCTCGGTTGCGCCATGGTGGGCTGAAGCCCGGGGGCCGCTGGCGTTTGCGGGCCCAGGCCTTGCGGAAACGAAAAACCATCCAGTTTCGGGGAATCAGGCGCATCGCTCAAAGCCGATTCCCGTGCCTTCCAGGCATCGAGCAGGGCCGATGCACCAAGTGCTGGCGTCTGCGCGGGTTCAGGCGTTGGCGGCGCAACCTCGGGCGGGGTGTGACCCGACCCTGACGCTGGAAAGGGGCTGCCGGTTTTTGCTTGCTCGGCCACGGGTTGCTGCGGCGCAGCCTCCGACTTGTGCAATTCACCGGCAGGTGGCGAGTGCGCTTTGTCCCAAGCTTGTGCCTGAGGCGCTGTCACGGACACCGTACGCTTCGTGAAAAATCCTACTAAACGCCTGGTGATGCTCATCAACTGACGATATCGCGGCAATGCAAGGCTTCGAGACCGCACAACAATACGTTGCAACGTTTGCAATGTTTATGAATTTGCGTCCAATTGCAAAATCGTGCTGTCGCCCGGCAAGGCTGAAAGTGCGTGCCTCCGACTTGTTTGCGCCTGGATTCATGTTGCGCAAATGAACATGTCGGGAGAAAAAAAAGCCTGGCGAAGTGACCAGTGGTTACCCTGCTGCGGCGGCCTTGTGGTGTCCAGTTTGCGTCAGCAGCCCGCGGGCCGACAGGTTGGCATAGAACGCGCGCAGCCCGAAGGTCCACGGCGCCACCTGGTCGCAATGGTTCACTTCGTTCACCAGCATGCCAAGTTGAGGGCTGGAAATGTGCACCGCGTCGCCGAGATGGTGGGTGAAGCCGCTGCCGGGCTGGCCCCGGTCCTGCGTCGGCGCAAACAGGGTGCCAAGGAACAGCATCACGCCGTCGGGATACTGGTGGTGCGCGCCCAGTGTCTGGGCCACCAGGTCCAGCGGGTCGCGGCTGATCTGCGCCATCGAGCTGCTGCCCTGCAGCTCGAAACCGTCAAGCCCCTGAACCTGCAAGCTGACGGTGCATTGGCGCACGTCGTCCAGGGAATAGCTGGCGTCGAACAGACGGATGAACGGGCCGATGGCGCACGAGGCGTTGTTGTCCTTGGCCTTGCCCAGCAGCAGCGCGCTGCGGCCCTCGAAGTCGCGCAGGTTCACGTCGTTGCCCAGGCTGGCGCCCACAGTGTCGCCCCGGCTGTTCACCGCCAGGACGATCTCGGGCTCGGGGTTGTTCCAGGCCGAGCCGGGATGGATGCCGATCTGCGCGCCGCTGCCAACGCTGGAGAGCACCGGCGCCTTGGTGAACACCTCGGCATCCGGGCCAATGCCCACTTCGAGGTATTGCGACCACAGGCCTTTCTGGATCAGCAATGCCTTGAGCTGCATCGCCTGCGGCGATCCGGGGCGGATGGCGGCCAGGTCGCCGCCCAGCAGTTCCACCACCTGCCGGCGAACGGCGGCCGCCTGTGCGGCGTCGCCCCGGGCCTGCTCCTCAATCACCCGCTCGATCAGGCTGGCGGCAAAGGTCACGCCGGCGGCCTTGACCACCTGCAGGTCGCAGGGCGTGAGCAGGTGCAACGCCTGCGGGTCGTCGGATTGCACCTGCACGCCGGACATCAGCTCGTCAATGCTGCCAACCCGGCGCCCCGGAGCGGCGCGCACCTGTGCCACCGGATCAACCGCATCGAGCAGGTCGCTCATGGTGGCGAAATGCGCCGACAGGTCATACACACCGTCCGGACGCAACACGATGACCGATGGACCCGGAACCGGGCCGGGAACCCAAGCGCGGCCGACCAGGGTTCCGGTGAGTCCGTCGTCAGGCAGCCAGTGCGCGGCAGGCGGTTTTTTCATGGGATGTCTCCGTTTTTAAGTTGTGATTGCGTGGAAAGGAAGAATTCAGGTATCGCATGCCGGCGGCAGCTGGTAAAGCCGCCGGGCATTGCCGTCCATCACGGCGTGTTGCGCCTGCGGGCTCAGGCCGGCGAGCAAGTGCCTCGTTTCGGCGAACCACTGGCCTAAGCGGCCTGCCAGTTCAAGCACCGGCCAGTCGCTGCCCCACACCAGCCGGTCGGCGCCAAAGCAGGCCAGCACATGCGCGGCCCAGGGCTGTACGACACCAGGCGCGGGTGCGGGCCCCGCCTCGGTCAGCAGGCCGGAAAGCTTGCACCAGGCACCGGTCTGTGAAGCCAGGCGGGCCATGCCATCGGCCCATGGCTGCCATTGCGCGGCGGCGATGTCGGGCTTGCCGGCGTGGTCGATGACGATACGCAAATCTGGATGACGGCCGGCCAGCGTCAGGAGGTGCGGCAGGTGCACCGGCTTGACCAGCGCGTCGAACGCCAGATGGCAGTCGGCCATGGCCTGCAGCGCGGGTGCGATCGCGGGTTGCAAAATCCACTCGGCGTCCGGCAGGTCCTGCAGCATGGGGCGCAAGCCCTTGAGCCGGGGATGGCGCGCGAGGCGCTCAATGCGCGCAGGCGCATCGCTGGCGGCCAGATCGACCCAGCCGACCACGCCCAGTACGCAAGGGTGGGCGTCGGCCTGCGCCAGCAAAAAGGCGGTTTCCGCCTCGGTCGGCGCGGCCTGCACCAGCACGCCGCCGGTCACGCCGTGTGGCGCCGACTGTGCCTGCCAGTCATCAACCGCCACATCGCGGTAGATTGGCGCCAGTGCCGGCGTGAGCCAGCCATAGTCGCCGCGCGCCAGTTGCCAGCAATGAAAGTGGGCGTCGAGGCTCATGGGGTCGGTGCCTCGGCAGGCATCAGCCCCTGCACTCTTAGTTCGGCCCAGAATTCAGGGGCTATTGAATGCCGCAGCATGGCTTGCGCGTCCTGCCATTGCGCAACGGTGCGCGCGCCCAGCATGACGATGTCCACCGCCGGATGCGCCAGGGGAAACTGCAATGCCGCCGCCCTCAGCGGAACGTTAAAAGCATCGCATACCGTTTCAATACGGGCGGTCCGTTCCACCCATTCACGCGCCGCCGGTGCGTAGTTGAATGTCGCCGAACCGCCGCGCGTGCCGGTGGCCAGGATGCCCGAATTGAACACCCCGCCCAGTGCCACGCGCACGCCGCGCGCCGTGCACTGCGGCAGCAGTTCGGGCAGCGCGCTGTGGTCCAGCAGGCTGTAGCGGCCGGCCAGCATCAGCGCATCCAGGTCGGCTTCGGCGAGCACCTGCAGCACCACGTCCACGTCATTGGTGCCCAGCCCGATGGCGCCGACCAGTCCTTCGTGCTGGAGCTGCCGCAGCGCCGGAAGGGTTTCTTCGAGCACCTGCCGGAGCACCCGTGGCGCGTGGGCACCGTGCGTGGCCGCGTCGGGGTCGTGCACATAGGCCACATCGAGCCGGGCCAGGCCCAGGCGCTGCAGGCTGTCCTCCACACTGCGGCGCGTGCCGGCGGCGCTGAAATCCCGGGCTTGCCGGAACGGCAGGATGTCCACATAGCCATGCTGCGCGCGCGGGGCGGCGGCATCGGGGGTGAGCAGCCGGCCCACCTTGCTCGACAGCACGAAGCCGTCACGTGGCTGGCCGCGCAGCGCAGCGCCCAGGCGGTGTTCGGACAGGCCTTGGCCGTAATGCGGTGCGGTGTCAAAGCTGCGGCAGCCGCTGTGCCAGGCCGCATCCACCAGTTCCCGGGCTTTGTCATTGCTGACCGCTTCAAACAGGTTGCCCAGCGGCGCGCCACCCAGTCCGAGCCGCAGGCCGCTGCCGGCGCAGGAAGGAAAGAAAAAGGTCATTTCAGGGTAAATCCTGATAAAAGTTTACCAATCTTATAACTAACATGTCAGTGCTTGACACCGGGAAATCCCGGGGTTCCGAAGACAAACTGCACGCCATTGACACACTGAAAACACCTGCCGGCCCGCAACCCACGCTCGCCCCATGCTGAAAAATATCCCCCCGCTGCTGACACCCGATGCCCTGCATGCGCTGGCCAGCATGGGCCATGGCGACGACGTGGCCATCGTCGATGCGAATTTTCCGGCGGCCGGCATGGCGGGCAAAGGCGGTGCGCGGCTGGTGCACTTGGCCGGCGCCAACGCCACGCAGGCGCTCAAGGCCGTGCTGCAGGTCCTGCCGCTCGACGATTTCGTGCCGCAAGCGGCCTGGACCATGCAGGTGGTCGGCGACACGGAAGCGATTCCCGAACCCGTGGCCGAGTTTGCGGCCGAACTGCGGCAGGCCGGCGAAGCGCCCGCCGCAACCCTGGAACGCTTTGATTTTTACCAGCGCGCGCAGTCGGCTTTCCTGATCCTGCGCACCGGCGAGACGCGCAAATACGGCAACATTTTGCTGCGCAAGGGCGTCATCGCCAGCGACGCGGCTTGAATCCATGAGCACCCCGCCCCACACCTCGCCTTTGAGCCTGCGCGCCCAGGCCTACGAAAGCTTTCAGCAGCAGATCGTCGATGCCAACATCCGGCCCGGCCAGTTCATTTCGCAGCGCGAACTGATGCAGCTGCTCGGCATGCCGCTGGGCGCGGTGCGCGAGCTGATTCCGCGCCTGGAAGCCGAGGGGTTGCTGAAAACCGTGCCGCAGCGCGGGCTGCAGGTGGCGCATGTCGACCTGAAGCTGATCAACAACGCCTTCCAGCTGCGCCAGCTGCTCGAACGCGAAGCCGCCAGCCGTTTCGTGACGACCGTGTCAGACCATGACCTGGCCGCCATCGAGCAAAGCCATCTGGACATCGTGCAACGCGCGCGCAGCGGCAGCGCGATCGACGACACGCTGCTCAAGGACGCCACGGCGGTGGACTGGGGCCTGCACGATTTGATGGTCGACGCGCTGGGCAACGAGCTGATTTCCGAGGTGTACCGCATCAACAGCCTGCGGGTGCGCCTGATCAAGCTCGAAGGCTCGACACTGTCGCCGCAGGTGCTGGTGCCGGCGATGCAAGAACACCTCTGGTTCATCGAGGCCCTCAAGCGGCGCGACGCGCACGCCGTGCTGGAGCGTCTCGGCCACCACATTGAAAGCGCGCACCTTCGCGTGCTTGGACTGCCACGGCCTGCGATGCCGTGGTCTTTGGAGAACCCCGGATGACCACGCCCCCCAATCCTGAACAAACATCCGCCGCCTTCAGCGGCATCTGGCCGGCCCTGCTGACCCCGCTCAACGCCGACCTGCGCATTGACCACGCCACGCTGGCCGCCCACTGCAAGTTGCTGATCGCCCGGGGCTGCCTTGGTGTGACGGTGTTTGGCACCACTGGCGAAGGCCCGTCGTTTTCCATGGCCGAGCGCAAGGAAGCCATCGAGCAGCTGATCGCCAACGGCATTCCGGCCGCGCAAATCATGGTGTCCACCAGCTGCGCCGCGCTGCCGGAAACGCTCGAGCTCACGCGCCATGCGGTGAGCGCCGGCGTGCACGGCTGCCTGATGCTGCCGCCGTTTTTCCTCAAGGGCGTGTCCGACCAAGGCATCATCGACAGCTATCGCTACGTGATCGACGGCATGGGCCCCGACCTGCCCCAGCTCAAGCTGTACCTGTACCACATCCCGCAGGTCACCGGCGTCAGCCTGTCGCACCACGTCATTACCACGCTCAAGGCGATGTACCCGGGCACCATCCTGGG
>JBBSRS010000149.1:0-6574 GCA_038242795.1 Burkholderiales bacterium | reverse complement strand
GTGGGCTGGTTGTTTGCCGAAACCTTGTACGGTCCCGGCCTGGCCTGGAAGTGGGACCACAAGACGGTTTTCTCACTGCTGGCATGGGCCGTCTTTGCCAGCCTGCTGATCGGCCGCGCACGGCTGGGCTGGCGCGGCCTGAAGGCGGTTCGCGTGCTGTACCTGGGTGCCGGGCTGCTGCTGCTGAGCTATGCGGGTTCGCGCTTTGTGCTTGAAGTCATCCTGAGGCGGCCATGAAGTATTTGCTCGTCATTCTTCTGATACTGGTGGTTTTCTGGCTGTGGCGCAGCGGCCGGCCCAGCCCGAAAAAGGCAGCGCCGCCGGGTCGTGCGCCCAGCAAGCCTTCAGAGGAAAAGGAAACCACGGAAATGGTCGCCTGCGGTGTGTGCCACATCCACCTGCCCCGGTCTGAAGCCCTGATCGGGCGTGACGGCTTTTACTGCAGCGAGGCGCACCGTCGCGAGGCCGGCGCCTAGATGAGACGGTCAAGGATGTTCTGGCGGAAAACGGCGCAAAACGCGACTGGCGCCTGGGAAGCCGACTCCACCCAGGGCTCCTTTGGGCGTCTGTGGAGGGTGTTCATGAACGCCCGCGTCGCCATTGCCGCCGTGCTGGTGATCTTGCAGGAAGCGCTTCAGGCCCTGGGCACCCCGTTGAACCTCTGGACCCTGTCAGGGTGTATCGCCTATCTGGGCGCAACACTGGCCGTTCGCTTCTGGGCGCATCCCCGCCCACCGGGCAGCAGGTTTGAAGCGCTGTGGCTGGGGACCATCGGCGTGGATGTGATGGTGTTTTCACTGCTCAACTTTTTTCAGGCAAGCGCTTTGAATTACACGCCGCTGTTTGCGCTGCCGGTGCTGCTGGCTTCGGTGCTGGGCTCCATCGTGCTGGCTTTTGGCACGGCAGCCGGCGTGACGCTGCTGCTTCTGGCCGACGTCGTGTGGCGTTCCGTTCAGGACAGCGGCGACATCAACGCACGGCTTTTGCAGGCTGCGTTGAGCGGCTCCGGATTTTTTCTTGTGGCGCTGCTCGCCAACCAGTTGGCCCTGCGCCTCGCACGGGAAGAAAAACTGACCAAGGAAAGCCAGTCGGCTGCCCGCATGCAGATACAGGTCAATGAACTGGTGGTTGCGACACTCGCGGAAGGCGTGCTCGTCATGGATGGCAATGGCTTTGTGCGCTCCGCCAACCCTGCGGCGCGACGCCTGCTGGTCGCGCAGGAAACCGCCTACCCTGCGCCTTTCAACCTGGCGGCGCAAACCGCCTGGCAACCCTTGGTCGAGTTGATGCAACACACCTTTGCACATAAATCGGCGCAAGAAAGCAACATCAGCCTCATCCAGCCGGGCCTGAACGCCAGGCGCCTGCAGGCTCGCTCCCGCCTGACCGACTCCAGGGAGGACCCGAATGAAAGCCTGTGTGTGATGTTTCTGGAAGACCTGCGCGAAATGGAGGCGCGCGTTCGCATCGAGAAGCTGGCCGCCATGGGACGCATGTCGGCGGCGGTGGCGCATGAAATCCGCAATCCGCTGGCCGCCATTGCCCAGGCCAATGCACTGCTTGAAGAAGACCTCCAGGAGGCGGGTCAGCGCCAGCTCACCGGCATGATTGGTCAAAATGTGCAGCGACTGGCAAAGATCGTTGATGAAGTGCTCGACATATCGCGTGCGCAGCAGGAAATTCCGGCACCGCAGACCACCAGCTTGCGGCTGGACGAAGCAGTGCGCAGGATCGCAAACGACTGGTCCCGGCAAAATACAGCCTGCGGACAATTGCGTATCTCGACGCACTGCACGGGAACGGAGGTCTGCTTTGACGACGACCATTTGCGTCGCCTGATGCTCAACCTGCTCGACAATGCCCTGCGCTACACCAGTGGCGCAGCCCAGGGGCTTGAAGTGAGTACCCAGCTGGTGGCGCCAGGCCAGGCCAGGCTGGCGGTCTGGAGCGATGGCCAGACGCTGGAGGAAAGCGTCCAGGCGCACCTGTTCGAGCCTTTTTTCTCATCCGAAAGCCGTTCCACCGGCCTGGGCCTTTATATCTGCCGTGAACTGTGCGAGCGCTATGGCGCCCAGATCGGCTACCAGCGGGTGCTGCGGGAAAATGTCCAGGGCAATGAATTTTTCGTCATGTTCCGGCCTGTGTCACAGCGCCTGCGCGCCGAGTTGCCAAGCATGGATTCCGTCCTTGTCTGAAAAGCCATGAACCCGCAAGAAACTGCACCCTCACCATCAGCCGCCCGCATCCTGATCATTGACGACGAGCCCGACCTGCGCACCCTGTACGAGTTGACCCTGCTTCGGCAAGGCTACCGCGTAGAAGCCGCGGGAACGCTTCAGCAGGCTCGCGAACATCTCGGAGCGGCCCGGTTCGATGCGGTGATCACCGACATGCGGCTGCCTGACGGGTTGGGGCTTGAACTGCTGCGCGATCTGGCCCAACAACAGCGTGCAGAACGCTGTGTGGTCATCACGGCGCATGGTTCGGCTAAAAATGCGGTCGAGGCCCTGAAGGCGGGCGCCTTTGATTACCTGACCAAACCGGTGGACCTCAAGCAGTTCCGCAGTGTGGTGGCGTCGGCGGTGCAGGAAACCCGCAACGTCGGCCTGGCCCTGGTCAAGAACGATATCCGCAGCGTGACCGCAGGCGCTGCGGCTCCATCGCCTGACAAGCCGGCTGACGCGGCGGCCATCCTGGAAAAGCTGGTGGGTGAAACGCCCGTGATGCGCGCGGTGAAATCGCGTATCGTGAAGGTCGCCGGCAGCATGGCGCCAGTGCTCATACGGGGCGAGTCCGGCACCGGCAAGGAACTGGTGGCGCGC
The DNA here is from genome assembly GCA_038242795.1 of Burkholderiales bacterium. Lineage (GTDB taxonomy): Bacteria > Pseudomonadota > Gammaproteobacteria > Burkholderiales > Burkholderiaceae_C > Polaromonas. The sequence continues at coordinate 3,752 of JBBSRS010000149.1, read as the reverse complement.
GCCGTGCATGGCTGCAGCCACCGCGCGGCCCATCCTTTTGTGGCGGTCAACTGCAGCGCGATTCCCGAAAACCTGCTTGAGGCCGAATTCTTTGGGGCACGCAAGGGTGCCTACACCGGTTCGGCGCAAGACCGGCTGGGCTACTTTCAGGCGGCCAAGGGGGGAACCCTGTTTCTCGACGAGATTGGCGACCTGCCGCTGGCCATGCAGTCCAAGCTGCTCCGGGCGATTCAGGAGCGCACGGTGCGGCCGCTGGGCTCGCCAAAGGAGGACATGGTCGACGTGCGAATCGTCAGCGCCACCCACAAGGACCTGGCGTCGGGGGTCGAGGCGGGCAGTTTTCGCCAGGACCTGTACTACCGGCTGAATGTCATCGAGATCACGGTGCCGCCGCTGCGCGAACGGCTGGACGATTTGCCGGCACTTTGCACTGCCCTTCTGGCGAGGATTTGCAGGGAGTCCGGCCTTGAGGTGCCGGTGTTGAATCCTGCGGTGCTCGCCCATCTGCGTTCGCTGCCACTCAACGGCAATGTCCGTGAACTGGAAAACATCCTGCATCGGGCCGTGGCACTGGGCGAAGACAGCCTGTCGCACATTGACACGCCGCCGGAGCCGCCGGTGGCCGTTCCAGAAAACCTTCAGAATTTTCTGGACCAGCAGGAGCGAAGCATCCTGGTCAAGGTATTGCAGGAAACCGGCTTCAACCGCACGGCCGCAGCCATGCGGCTGGGCTTGAGCCTGCGCCAGATCCGCTACCGCATTGCCCGCCTGGAAATCACCACACCCGGCCATGACGATGCGGCCGAAGCCCTCGATGACCTTGCCTGAGGCATGCGTGCCGTCAGACAGCGGCTCGTGGCAGGACGGCTGGTACCGGCATGCGCGGGCCATGGTGTCGCCGAACGTCAATCAGCGTCCTGCCGGCGCGCCAATTGATTTGGTGGTGATCCACTCGATCAGCCTGCCGCCAGGGGAATTCGGCAATGGCAATGTGCAGCGCCTGTTCACCAACCAGCTCGACTGGGACGCGCATCCCTACTTCAAGGGCATCAGGGGACTTGCCGTTTCGGCGCATTTTTTCATCAGCCGCACCGGCGCCCTTTGGCAATTTGTCAGCTGCGACGACCGTGCCTGGCATGCCGGCCACTCCGCTTACCGGGGACGAACCCAATGCAATGACGACTCGATTGGCATTGAACTCGAAGGCCTGGAAGGAGGCACTTTCGAAGCACCGCAGTATGAAACACTTGCAAGCCTGTGCGCAGTGATCCTCCAGGCTTATCCGGTGGCGCATATCGCCGGACACGAGCATATTGCGCCGGGACGAAAACTCGACCCGGGACCTGGATTCGACTGGTCTTTGTTACAAAATTCCCTGGCTTTGCCCAATCGGTGTTTCCCCCAAGTTGCCTGAAGGCATTTGCCTTTTCACCAACGCCAGTCCAGATTGCGCATCCCATGCGACGCTCTGACAAGCCTCGCCCGTTGAGGCTTTGCAAGCGTTTGCAGCCCAAAAGAGGCGCAAAGCCGCGCCAGTGCTTGGCCTGTTGTCAAAAAGCCTGATTCCATCCGGTCTGAACACGGATTTGTGTCAAACCCGTGCGCTTTGACTCGACCAAAAAAGAATAAAAAACCGGGTTGGATTGCGACAACACAAGGCAGCGATACACTACCGGTAGTGGTTGCAGCGGCCCCGGACACTAGGTATAGTGCCTAACCATCGATCAACCCCTTTAAGTCCGGTCATGGAATTGAAGAAAAAACCAGCCTGCCGGAACGCTGGTTTTCGACAGGCTTCTTCTTTTTACTGACCTCGCATAGCACGTGTTCGCCACAACAAATTCAGAGGAAATCATGCAAACCGCACCCTACGCCGTGCCCCCTTCGTCCAGTCTTCCCGTCAGCCGTTCTGCTCCCAGCACCGAACCGCCCATCGTCGGCGCACTCGCCAACTACCAGATCATTCGCCGCAATGGTTCGGTCGTGGCGTTCGAGCCGCACAAGATCGCCGTCGCCATGATGAAGGCTTTTCTGGCCGTCCATGGCACGCAGGGCGCCGCATCGGCCAGCGTGCGCGAAACCGTTGACACCCTGACCCAGGCCGTCGTGCGCGCCCTGATGCGCTCGCGCCCCAGCGGCGGCACCTTCCACATCGAGGATGTGCAGGACCAGGTCGAACTCGGCCTGATGCGCGGCGGTCACCATGAAATTGCCCGCGCCTATGTGCTGTACCGCGAAAAGCACAACCAGGAGCGCGCACGACAGTTGCAGGCCCAGACACCTGCCGTGCCGCAACTGCATGTCATGGACGGTGGCAAGCGGGTGGCCCTCGACATCGCCAACCTGCAGGCGTTGATCCAGGCCTCTTGCGCCAACCTCGGCGCCGACGTGAAGCCCGACCCGATTGTTTCGGAAACCATGCGCAACCTCTACGACGGTGTGCCCATCGACGAGGTGTACAAGGCCTCCATCCTGGCAGCGCGCACCCTGATTGAAAAAGACCCCGATTACACCTACGCCACCGCGCGTCTGCTGATGCACACCATCCGCCGCGAAGTGCTGGGCGAAGAGGTCACCCACGCGCAGATGACGACGCGCTACGCCAGCTATTTTCCCGAGTTCATCGCCAAAGGCGTGAAGAACGATTTGCTCGACGAAAAACTCCAGCAGTTCGACCTGGCCCGTCTGGGCGCGGCACTCAAGCCCGAGCGCGATTTGAAGTTTGACTACCTTGGCCTGCAGACGCTGTTTGACCGCTATTTCCTGCACGTGCGCAAGCAGCGCATCGAGCTGCCGCAGGCCTTCTTCATGCGCGTGGCGATGGGCCTGTCGCTCAATGAGCAAAACCGTGAAGAGCGCGCCATCGAGTTCTACGAAATCCTGTCGTCGTTCGACTTCATGTCGAGCACACCGACGCTCTTCAACGCCGGCACGCTGCGCTCACAGCTCTCGTCCTGCTACCTGACCACCGTGGCCGACGACCTGGGCGGCATCTACGACGCCATCAAGGAAAACGCCCTGCTGTCCAAGTTTGCCGGCGGCCTGGGCAACGACTGGACGCCGGTGCGCGCGATGGGCGCCCACATCAAGGGCACCAACGGCGAATCGCAAGGCGTCGTGCCTTTCCTGAAAGTCGTCAACGACACCGCCGTGGCGGTCAACCAGGGCGGCAAGCGCAAGGGCGCGGTCTGCGCCTACCTGGAAACCTGGCACCTGGACATCGAGGAATTCCTCGAGTTGCGCAAGAACACCGGCGACGACCGCCGCCGCACGCACGACATGAACACGTCCAACTGGATTCCCGACCTGTTCATGCGCCGCGTGATGGAAAAAGGCAGCTGGACGCTGTTCTCGCCGTCGGACACGCCTGATTTGCATGACCTGTATGGCCAAGCGTTTGAAAAGGCCTATGTGGCCTATGAAGCGCGCGCCGAACGCGGAGAGCTCAAGCCGTCACGCAAGCTGCAGGCCACCGACATGTGGCGCAAGATGCTGTCGATGCTGTTCGAGACAGGCCACCCCTGGATCACCTTCAAGGACGCCTGCAACATCCGCTCACCGCAGCAGCATGCCGGCGTGGTGCATTCGTCCAACCTGTGCACCGAGATCACGCTCAACACCAGCGCCACCGAAACCGCCGTCTGCAACCTCGGCTCGATCAACCTGGTCCAGCACCTGAAAGACGGCGCGCTCGACCACGACAAGCTGAAAAAGACCATCACCACGGCCATGCGCATGCTGGACAACGTGAT
>JBBSRS010000148.1:0-6589 GCA_038242795.1 Burkholderiales bacterium | reverse complement strand
GCCCCGCACCGTCAGGGCATCGGCAATGAGCGATCGGTGGCAGCGCCAGGGAACGGCTTCGGCGCACATCAGCACGCAGCGTTCTTGCAGCGCCAGCTGGATGACTTTTTCCACATTTTCCGAGAATTCTGGCGTCTGCATGTAGTCTGCATAACCGCGAAAAGACGGGTTGCGCCATGCGCCATTGGGTGAATCTGCCTGCGTGTGGCGCAGCCCGCCCAGGCCCGGCATGTGCGTGTAGCCGATATGGGCAAGCCGCAAGGACGCCGGCAGCGCGTCAAGGTTGAACTGCGGGTTGTGGCGCGAGCGGGGAATGGTTCGCACGTCAAGCACATGCTGCACCTGATGGACTTTCAACAGCCCGACAAAATCTTCCAGCGGATGTGTCGAATGCCCGATGGTGAACACCAGGGACGACGGTTTGGGCGCATTGGTCTTCATGCTGGTTTCGCTTGCAGTTCAGGGCCGTGCCATCAACAGGATGCGCAACATCCACAAAGCCATTCCGACCAGCGCAAAGGCCAGTGCGGCCAGAACGCCAACCCGCAATACCAAGGGCTTGACATAGTCGAGCACCACATCGCGCAGGCCAACCCAGGCGTGCAGCAGCAAGGCCAGGAAAAACAGCGCCGTGGTGATCAACACCCAGGTGTTGGTCATCCGCGCATGCCAGGCCGCATAGGAATGCGGCGCATCCACCGCAAAACAGCCCAGCGCCCACACCATGAACAGCAGCATATAGACGGCAGTAAAGCGCTGAACCAGCCAGGGCCGCAAGCCGGACAATGCTTTTTTCATAGCAACACCCCCAGGCTCAGCAGCGCCACCAGTACCGCGCAGCCATTGACCAGCCAGGCGCTGGTGCGTGCTGCCGGCAAGTGCGAGCCCACATCAATATCGCTGAGCAGATGCCGAACACCGGCCAGCAAATGGTGCGTCAGGGCCCAGATCATCAGCACCGCCAGGCCTTTGAACACCCAGTCATCTGACAAGCCGGCAACCTGCGCATAACCCGCCGGGCCTTGCAATGACAGTTGCAGCAGATAAAAACTGGCAGGAATGCCAAGCGCCAGCAAAACCCCCGTGATGCGATGAAGAATCGAGGTGACCGAGCCCACCGGCATTTGAATCTGCATCAGATTGAAAAATACCGGGCGCCGCACGGGTGTGTTCTGGGGCATGACATGGACTCCAGACGAAGGGCCAAGACAGCGGCCTGCAAAAAAGCAGACGGGTGAAAAGTCAATGTAAGCCGCAAAACCCGTCATGGCAAGCGCAAGCATGCGTGCAGCAGTCAAGGCAACGCCAAGGCGTACCATAAAAAGGCTGTTCCAATAGCGGGTTTAACGCCAAGCTTCCTGCGCCCTCCTCGCGCCGCAATGCCTGCCACCTGGAAGCCCGCCCCATGGCCATCAAAGCCACCATTCACAAAGCCCAACTGCAGATCGCCGACATGGACCGCGGCATTTATGGCGACCACAACGTCATCATTGCCCGCCATCCCTCAGAAACCGACGAACGCATGATGATCCGCCTGCTGGCGTTCGCGCTGAACGTGCAGGGCGACGACAAACGCGGCAACCTCGAATTTGCCAAGGACCTGTGGGATGTGGACGAACCGGCGCTCTGGCACAAGGACTACACCGATGCCGTACTGCACTGGATCGATGTCGGCCAGCCCGACGACAAGCGCCTGATGCGCGCCGCTGGCCGCGCCGAACGGGTGACGGTCATCAGCTTTTCAAACAGCACGCCGGTCTGGTGGAAAGGCATTGAGTCCAAACTGACGCGCGCGGCCAATCTGGTCGTCTGGCAGATCGAAGCAGCGCAAAGCCAGGCGCTGGCCAAGCTGGCCGAACGCGGCATGCAGTTGCAGATTACGGTGCAGGACGGCACGGTCTGGATGAGCACCACCACCGATTCGGTCGAGATCACGCCGCGCCGGCTGACAGCTGCCCGCTGAAAATCCGGCAGCCTCAGGCTGACTTGGGCGTTTCAGGCACAACCGCCGCAGCTTCTGGCTCCGGATGCGATTGGTAGGCCGGCAAGCTGGCGCCGCAGTGAAAACAGAATTTTGCCTCGGCCAGGTGGCCTTCGGTCAGGCATTCGTGGCATGTGCGGGTGGTGGGCGGCGGCTGCTGGCCCAGCAAACGGCGCTGCGCGGCCATTTCGGCCGACACGATGCCGGTCGGCACGGCCAGAACACCCCAACCCAGCAGCATCATGAACGACGCAATCAGCCGGCCGAGGTCGGTGCGCGGCGTCATGTCGCCAAAACCGACGGTGGTCAAGGTGGTGATGGCCCAGTAGACCGACGTCGGAATGCTGGTGTAGTTGTTTTCCCGGCCTTCGACCACGTACATGACGGTGCCCATGATCAGCACCACCATCATCACCGCCGTCAGAAACACCAGGATCTTGCGCCGGCTGGCCGCCAGTGCGCGCCCGAGCGACTGGTATTCCTCGACATAGGCGGTGAGCTTGAACACCCGGAACACCCGCAGCAAGCGCAGCACCCGCACGTCGATCAGCGCATGCAATTCAGGCAAAAACAGCGCCAGATAGGTGGGCAGCACCGCCAGCAGGTCGATCAGGCCATAAAAACTCAGCGCATAGCGCAGCGGCCGGCGCGTGCAGACCAGCCTGGCAATGTATTCGACCGTGAAAAGCAAGGTGAAGACCCACTCCATCACCAGAAACCCGCGTCCGTACACAAGGTGCAGCGCCTCGACGCTGTCCGCCATGACGATGGCAATGCTGAACAGGATGATGGCGATCAGGGCCTTGTCAAACAGCCGGCCCGCGCGCGTATCGGCTTCGAAAATGATGGTGTACCAGCGCAGGCGCCAGCCGTTCAACGGCTTTTCGTCCCGGGAATCTGAGGTGCGCGTGTCTGCAAGGGCCATGCTGGTGGTCAACACCCTTGCCTGCAGCGTTGCTGTTTTTCCGTTTCGAAAGATTGGCAGGATAACCCAGACCTGCCTGGTTGACAGCCGTTTCAAAACCGCCTGTAAATTTCCAGCGGTGGGTTGAAGCGCTATATTATTTATAGCGTCTAGTGCTTGTGCAGATTGCGCAAGCACCCTGTTTTACCGTTATTTTTCGGGGTTTACGGTTTGTCGCCTTCGGCTTCCTGCAGCGTGCGCCACATCACCTTGCCCGAGCCGCTCTTGGGCAGCGCGTCCACGAACTGAACCACGCGCGGGTACTTGTAGGCGGCCATGTGTTCCTTGCACCAGCCGATGATTTCGTCCTCAGTGACCTGGCCCCTGAATTTTTCACGCAGCACCACGACCGCCTTGACCGACTCGCCCCGGTAGGCATCGCGGGTGCTGATGATGCAGGCCTCCTGAATCGCCGGATGGCGGAACATCAGCGCTTCCACCTCTGCTGGCCAGACCTTGAAACCCGACGCATTGATCATGCGCTTGAGCCGGTCGGTGAGGAAGTAGTAGCCTTCCCCGTCCACATGGCCCAGGTCGCCGGAGCGAAAGAAACGCTTGCCGTCCCGTTCGATGAAAGCCGCTGCCGTGGCCTGGGGCTGCTTCCAGTAACCCGAAAAGTTTTGCGGCCCGCTCATGATGATTTCGCCCTGCTCGCCCTGGGGCATTTCCTCCAGCGTGCCCGGGTCGATGACGCGCGCCTCGGTGCTCATGAACGGAATGCCCAGGCATTGCTGCTTGGTGGCGTCGGGCGGGTTGCTGTGCGATGGCGCGGCGGTTTCGGTCAGGCCGTAGCCTTCGGCAAAACGCAGGCCGTATTGTTCCCAGAGCCGCTGGGCCACGGCCTGCGGCATGGCCGCGCCGCCGCCGCCGATGTACACCAGGCTGCTCAGGTCAAAACGGGCAAAGTTCGGGCTGGCCAGCAGGTCGATGACCATGGTCGGGATGTTGGTCCAGTGCGTGACGCGAAAACGCGAGATCAGCCCGCCCGCCAGTTCACGGTCCCAGCGCGGCATGATGACCAGCGTGGCGCCGCCGTAAATCGACGCATGCATCACCGACACCATGCCGGTGATGTGGAACATCGGAATCACCGACAGCACGACGTTTTCGGACGTGCTGTTGCCCCACAGGGCGCTGGCGACGGCGTTGTGCATCAGGCTGGCATGGGTGTGCATGCAGCCTTTGGGCAGGCCGGTGGTGCCACTGGTGTAAGGCAGCACGGCCAGGTCCTGCGGCGCGCTGGTGTGATCGGGCAGGTAGCTGATGTCGCTGGCGGCCAGCGCATCGGTCCAGGCCAGCACCGAACCGCCCTGCAGCGCAGGCAGCGCGTGCCGGGTGCCCAGCCAGTCGCGCCAGGAGGGCGGCATGGCGTCATCGTCCGGGGTGGCCGCCCTGCCCTCAAAGGCGTCGCTGTAATGCGTCACGAGCAGGTGCGCCAGCCGGGCGGAGGCCGGCAGTTCGTCGCTGGCTTTGGCGAGTTCGGGCGCCAGGTCGGCGGCGGTGATGGCCACCTTGACGTCCGGGTCGGTGATGTAGTGCTTGAGTTCCTCGGCGCGGTTCATCGGGTTGACCGGCACCACCACCGCATCGACCCGCAGGATGGCGAAATGCGCCACCACCCACTGCGGGCAGTTTTGCAGGTTGAGCAGCACACGGTCGCCCTTGCGCACACCGAGCCGGTGCAGCGTGGCGGCCAGGCGCTCGGCCTGCTGCACCACGGCGGCATAGCTGAGGGACTGGCCGAAAAACACCAGTGCCGGCTTGTCCGGAAAACGCAGTGCGCTGACCGCCAGGTTGTGCCACAGCGACGTTTGCGGCGGCGTGATGCGGCGCGGCAGGCGCTTGGGCCAGAAAGGGGCGTGCAGGTCGTGGCGCGATGGCACGCCGGGTACCGGTTGCTCGGCGGTTGAAGGACGGGTCAAGGCAGTGCTCCAGGCTGGATAAAGTCACGACAGGCTAACCCGAGTCGGGGCGATGCGCATGCGGGTAGCTGCGGAGGACTGCGCGGTTTTTGTCGCCTGGGTGACGCTGCTTTGGAAGCTGCCAAGGGTGGCGCGCAGCCGACCGGGCAAGGCTGCCGCCCTGCTTGACGCGCCAAATGGTGTTGAAATCAGCCCCTTTCTGCATTTCAGCGCGGGGCAGACCAGTTCGACCAAAATGCGCCTGAAAAGGCGTCTTCACTGCATGGAAACCGACGGTGCGCCTCAGCGCGTGCGAAATACATCGTGACACGACTGGCAGCTGCCGGAAGTGGCCCGGAAGGCGGTCTTGAGCTTGTCTACATCACCGGTTCTGGCCGCTGCGCTGAGCTTCACGGTTTCGGCCCTCATCTTGTTCGACAGGTCGGCAAACTTGGCCTGCTGCGTCCAGATGGCCGGATGGGCACGGGTTTCGCCCTTGTCGGTGCCGGCGCCAAAAGCCGGCCAGGGCAACTGCGCCAGGGCCTGCACGATGTCGGCATTGTCTGCCGCTGCCTTGGCGTCATATGGCACCCGGCCATTGGCCATGTTGCCCAGGCGGAAAAAGTGGGTCTGCATCACGCTGAAGGACGCGCGCCGGTACGCGATGGCGTCCTCGGCCTTGGCAAACTGCGCCGCTGCGGGAAAGGCCAGCACGGCGGCCGAAACGGCCAGGATCAGGGTTTTTGTGATGTTCATGGTGTTTGGGGTGGCTGGCGCCGCTGGAAGTTCCTGAAGACGGGCAATAAGCGTCAGGCCGTGGCGGGCGCAAGCTTGCCCCTGGCGTGAAACGCATAAGACCAGCCCAGGGGTTTGCTATCTAAAATATAGCTACCAACGCCCGCAGGTATTGCGTAAATACCTATTTTATCCTTATTTTTCATTCAAAATAACAGCCCGGCGCTGCATGCTATGGTTCGGCCCATGCCAAAAACCCTGCGCTTCACCCTGCTGTCACTGCGCGACCTGGCGGTTTCTGCCGGCCCGTTTCTGGTGCTGGCCGTGGCGCTGCTGGTGCTGGCCTACAGCTGGCTGGACCCGAACCCGCCCAAGCGCGTCACGCTGGCCACCGGCCCGGCGCAAAGCGCCTACGAGGCCTTTGGCAAGCGCTATGCCGAGGCGCTGAAAAAGGAAGGCATTGAGGTCGTGCTGCTGCCCTCCGAAGGATCGGCCGCCAACCTGCAGTTGCTGCGGGGCGGCCGGGCCGACCTGGGCTTTGTGCAGGGCGGCAGCAGCCCGGCCGGCAACCCGCAGGACGAGGAACTCGAATCGCTGGGCAGCCTGTTCCTGGAGCCGGTCTGGCTGTTCTACCGCGAAGACGCGGCGCGCCGGGTCAATCCCCAGGCCACGCTGACCGCGCTGACCGAACTCAAGGGGCTGCGCGTCAATGTCGGCACGGCAGGCAGCGGCCTGCCCAGCCTGATGGCCAAATTGCTGGAAAGCAACCGCATCGACAGCAGCGCGCTGGTCGTGTCCGAGCTGGAGCAGACGCCGGCCACCGTGGCCTTTCTGGGCGGCGCGCTCGACGCCATCGTGTTTGCCTCGGCGCCCGAGTCGCTGATGGTGCAGATGCTGCTGCAGACGCCCGGCGTCAAGCTGATGGATTTTGCGCAAAGCGAAGCCTATTCGCGGCGCTTTCCTTTTCTGAGCCCGGCGGTGCTGCCGCGCGGCGTGGTCGATCTGGCG
>JBBSRS010000147.1:0-6598 GCA_038242795.1 Burkholderiales bacterium | reverse complement strand
GGGCAGCGACCGCCGGCTCCAAGCTGGTCATGATGCCAAAAGCTTCCTGCGGCAATCGTTTCAAAGCCATCATTTCGAGCGAAATGGGAATCGCGCTGGAAATGGCGGCCACACCCAACCCAAACAAAAGAATATGGGGCTCACGCAGAGCACTGCCTGCGTGCCAGACACCAAATGGAACGACGGTGAGGGCCGCAACCGTCAATCCCATTGAAACGGAATGACCGGCATGCAGGTGGCTCAAGCGCTTGCCGAACACAATGTAGGCACCCCAACAAACGGCTGCCGCCAATGCGTAGATTAGGCCTTCCATGTCCAGACCAGAAACGTTGTGGCTCAAGGGTAACAGCAGCCCCAGTCCGACCACTGCCAGCGCCAGCCATGCAAAGTCGATCGGCCTGCGCGAATACAACATGGCCACAGAAAGGGGTCCGGAAAATTCAATGGCAACCGCGACCCCGAAAGGAATCGTGCGCAGCGACATGTAAAACAGAAGATTCATGAACCCCAGAGCAACACCGTATTTGAGGACGGACATGGCATCAGCACGCGACAAGGGCCAGCGCCAGGGCCGCCACAGTGCCAGCAATAGCAAGGCTGAAAACCCGACGCGCAAAGCAGTCGTGCCCAGGGACCCTACTTGCGGAAAAAGCTGTTTGGCAAAGGATGTGCCAATGCCCAGGGCGGTCACGGAACCCAGTACGGCAAAAATGGGCAAAAGATTGGCAAATCGGCGAGAAGTCATCTTTAAAACATAACCCATCTCAGCAGGCTGTCGGCGGTCAAATTTTGGCTTGTTGGCGCTTTGGTTCAGACTGTCTAAGTTCGTTGATCAGCCTGAATTTTCTGAAGCATTTTGGGAATCGCGGGATTTTCAGAATCAGGAATGAACCCGTCGAATCCACCACGGCGGATAAATTTCTGGTCAGCAGCAATAACCGAAAAGTACACCGTGCGCACAGTAAAAAGCCCGGCTTGGCCGGGCTTTTTACTTTTTGAGATCTTGCCCAGCATGGGCCGGGAAATTCGATATGCATCCTAGGTTTTAGACCTAAAACAAATGTTATGGGGTGGCTGATGGGGCTCGAACCCACGACAACAGGAATCACAATCCTGGACTCTACCAACTGAGCTACAGCCACCGGAAAAACAGATTATAGCGGCAAAGGCAACTCGATTTACCTACTTAAAGCAGCTTCCACATTCTGCTGGACAAGTGCGGGCTTGGTTACCAATATTTCTGCCTTGAAGCGTTCTTTCAGGCCGTTGTAATAGGCCAGCGTTTCAGCGGACGTCCATTGCTGGGCATACTGTTTGCGTTCTTGCAGGGCTGCTGCCTCAGCCGGTGGGTCACGCGGCACAACCTTGTTGACTTTAACAATTGCATAGCCCTGAACCCCCAGATCGACACCTGCGAAAGAGGGCAAAACATTTGTGTCAGCGCGCAGTGCAGCATCGACCAGCGGTACCGGCAACTGCAGGCTTTGTTCACGCGACAGCAGTACAGGCGAAGCCAGGGCCGCCTCAGCGGGTGCCGCCTTCCAGACCGCTAGTTTGGCAATCCCATCTTTGCGAGCTTCCTCTGCCCCATGCTGAGCAAGCCAGCGCTGGCGCACATTGCCTTTGACCTCGGCCAAAGGCAAGGTTCGCGCAGGGGTGTACTGAACAATGCGTCCTGACACCAGCTGGTTGGGACCCACCTCGATCGCTTCAGTGTTGCGTTTTTTCTCGATCGAATCAGGCGAGAAAATCGCATTCAGAAATTTGGCATTGCCGAGCGGGCCAGTTGCTTCTGCAACGGGCTGACGCGAGACATTGCCAACTGTTTTGATTTCGAGTTTCAAGCGATCAGCTATCGGTTTCAAGCTGTCAGACTGCTCATACACGCCGTTTGAGAAAGCTTCAACCGTTTCAGAAAACTTTTTTTGTGCATGCTGCTTTTTAAGGTCAGCCTCAAGCGTCGGCTTCATCTCTTCGAAACTGCGTTGCTTGGGGACTTTGACGTCCGTTAGCTTGATGATATGGTATCCAAAATCAGAGGTGACCACATCGCTGATGTCACCCTTCTGCATTGAAAAAGCAGCGTCTTCAAATGGCTTGACCATGGCGCCTCTCCCAAAAAAGTCAAGATCACCTCCGTTGGGTGCGGAGCCCGGATCCTGCGAATTTTTTCGGGCCACTTCAGCAAAGGTGTCGGGGGCTTTTCGGACACTGGCAAGCAGTGCCTCAGCTTTTGCTTTTGCCTCTTCACGCTGAGCGGCCGGCGCGCTGACGGGAGCGGTGATCAGGATATGGCTGGCGCGACGCTCTTCTGTACCGCTCAGTTGCTTGGCGTTCTGCTCGTAATACGTCTTGAGGTCGGCTTCGTTGACCGTAAGACCCTTGCTCACCGTGTCCAGGTCCAGCAGAACATACTCGATACTGGCCTGTTCAGGGGCCTGAAAAAGTTTTTCATTCGCCTTGTAAAACTGCTCGATGTCAGTTTCAGTGGGGCTCAGCTTTGCGGCGTAATCGGCCGTGTTGAATCGCGCAAGCTGGATTTCGCGCTTTTCAAAAAAAGCGTTCAATGCGAGATCAGCCGCCACACTGGAAGTCAGTCCGCTGTTTGCCACACCTGCCAGCACCTGTCGCCGCGACAGGTCAGCCCGCACATTGGCTTCAAACATTTCAGGGCTCAAACCCTGGGCGCCGAGCAATTGACGATAGCGCTCCATGTCAAGCGAACCATCGGCGCGACGCAAGGTGGCAATCTCGGGATTGCTTTGCAATTCCCGTGCAAGATGCTGGTCGCTGGTCGAAAGGCTGAGCTTTTCAGCCGCGACGGCAACCACGCGGTCACGAACCATGCGCTCTAGCGTGGCATAGCGTGCCTCAGGGGTGTCGAGCAGTTTGGCATCCAGCGTGGGCATGGAAGCGCGCAGGCGGTCGACTTCGCTGAGATGCGCCCGATCCCATTCAGGCTGGGTAATTTCGGTTCCATCCACCTTGGCCACCACACGGCCTTTTTCAGCAGAAGGGTTGCTGTTCATGCCAACCAATATGAAGGACGGCACGATCAGCAAAAACAACAATGCCATTGTCCACTTGGTGTGCTTGCGAATGAAATCAAACATCTTCGAATTTCCTGTGTGACGGCCCGAACGGGCACAACAATAAAAAAAGGCGAACCCTGGTTCGCCTTTTTTTTAGTGGGTGGTGGGTGCTGACGGACTCGAACCGCCGACCTACGCCGTGTAAAGGCGCTGCTCTACCAACTGAGCTAAGCACCCCACTTTGAAAACATTACGTCAGTTCAGCGCATCCTTGAGGGCTTTGCCTGGACGGAATTTGGGAACCTTGGCTGCCTTGATTTTAATCGCATCGCCAGTCCGGGGATTGCGCCCCGTGCGGGCAGCACGTTTTCCAACAGCAAAAGTTCCGAAGCCTACCAAAGATACGGAGCCTCCTTTTTTCAACGTGGCTTTCACCGCGCTGATGGTGGACTCCAAAGCACGCGTTGCAGCAGCCTTGGAAATATCTGCATTCTGGGCAATGTGCTCGATCAATTCAGTCTTGTTCACAAAAAGCACCTCGTTATTTGATCAGTGGGTCTGGTTGACTTGATACTCTTTTCCAAGTCACGCGTCACGGCGATGTCAGAAGGAGCGGCAGGACAGCTTGGTTTCTGGATCCATTAAAGCCATGGACTTCCAAGCTGTCAACATGACGCAAGTATTTAAGCTCTGGAGCGGAATTCTAGCTTCGTTTTGGCAAATTCTGATTGTGTTGCCAAGCAGGCACTTTAATTTTCATGCTTGACAAGCACGCGGTTTTACCACTTGGCCAAAACTTGCGCGATGGCTTTGCCAACATCCGCCGTGCCTGCCTGGCCCCCCAGATCGGGCGTGCGTGGTGCACCGCTCCGGGGACCGAGAACCTGTTCGATGGCAGCAAGAATGCCGTCATGGGCGTCCTTGTGCCCCAGGAATTCCAGCATCATGGCGCCGCACCAGATCTGGCCGATGGGATTGGCAATACCCCGCCCGGCAATGTCCGGCGCCGAGCCATGGACCGGCTCGAAAAGCGAAGGGAATTTGCGCTCGGGATTGAGGTTGGCGCTGGGCGCAATGCCGATGGTGCCCGTGCAGGCAGGGCCCAGATCGCTCAGGATGTCCCCAAAGAGATTGCTGGCCACGACCACGTCAAAAAAGTCCGGTCGCTGTACAAAATGCGCCGTCAGGATGTCGATATGAAATTTGTCCAGCTGGATGGCTGGATAGTTTTTGGCCATTTCAGCGACACGTTCATCCCAGTACGGCATTGAAATTGAAATGCCGTTGGATTTGGTCGCGCTGGTCAGGTGCTTTTTGGGTCGCGTTTGGGCCAACTCAAAGGCAAACTTCAGCACCCGGTCAACGCCGATGCGTGTAAATACCGATTCTTGCAGCACAAACTCCCGTTCGGTTCCAGGAAACGCCCTGCCGCCGATGCTTGAATATTCGCCTTCGGTGTTTTCACGGACGATGTAGAAATCAATCTCTCCGGGCTGGCGCGGGCTGCCGTCGCGCCGCACGACCGGCGCAATGATGCCCGGCATCAAGCGTGCCGGCCGCAGGTTGATGTACTGGTCAAATTCGCGCCGGAACAGCAGCAAGGAACCCCAGAGCGACACATGGTCGGCAATCTTGTCGGGCCAGCCGACCGCGCCAAAATAGACGGCATCGTGACCGCCAATCTGGTCCTTCCAGTCATCGGGCAGCATCTTGCCGTGCTTTTCAAAATACTCCCAGCTGGAAAAATCAAAGTGGTCGAATTGCAGGTCGATGCCGTACTTGACCGCTGCAGCTTCCAGCACACGAATACCTTCAGGCATCACTTCCTTGCCGATGCCGTCGCCTGCGATGACGGCGATTCTTTTTTTACCCATGGTGTTTTCCTTTAGTTCAGTTTTTGAAAAATTCAAATGCCTGTGTCAGCATTTGTTCAGGCGCCTCTTCCGCGATGTAGTGTCCGCTCGCAACGCTGGCTCCGGATACATCACTGGCGCGTTCCCGCCATAGCTGCATGACGTCAAAGCACCGGCCCACCGCGCCATGCTCGGCCCAGAGCACGCGAAGCGGTTGCCTCAGTTTCAGGCCTGCCGCCACATCGGCACGGTCATGCACCAGGTCAATCGTCGCAGCAGCGCGGTAGTCTTCGCAAATGCTCAATCCTGTGCCGGGGATCTGCGCGCAGCGCTCGTATTCGGCCAGCGCGTGGGGCGCAAAAGCTTTCAGCCCTGCATGCCGCTGGCCCATCACGCTGTGGATGTAACGCACAGGGTCTGAATCAATCAACGCCTCGGGCAAAGGCGAGGGCTGGATCAGGAAGAACCAATGCCAGTAAGCCCGGGCAAAAGCGTCTGAGGTGTTGTCATACATGCCCAGTGTGGGCGCGACATCGAGCAGCAGCAAACGCTGAACCGCATCAGGATGGTCTGCCGCCAGACGGTGTGCAACCCGGGCGCCCCGGTCATGGGCAAGTACCTGAAATTGGCCAAAACCGTGGTGACGCATCACAGCCATGGCATCGAGCGCCATGGCGCGCTTGGAATAGGCGTGGTGTTCCGCATCGGCGGGCGCGCGAACCGAATCGCCGTAGCCGCGCAAATCCATCAATACCACGGTGAATGTCTTGGCCAGCGCGTCGGCCACGGCATGCCACATCACATGCGTTTGCGGATGCCCATGCATCAGCAACAGCGGGGCACCGGACCCACCCCGCAACGTGTGCAGGATTCCGGCAGGGCCTTCGACATCACTGGCAACAAAAGACTCAAACATGAATCAGCCTCAATTTTTAGCGGTTTTTTACTGAGGTTCGTATACGCCACAGCTCGGCCAAATTTTGTCGCAATCAAAGCGATGATTCAAGCAATAATTTGACAATCAATTATTTCCATCAAGGCAACAATGGAGCGTAGTGATCTGGAACTGGTGGTGGCGGTTCGCAGTCAAGGCAGCATGGCGGCAGCCGCGCGCAGCCTGGATCTGGCGGCGCCCGTGGTCACCAAGCGGCTCGCGGCACTCGAGGCAAGGCTGGGCCAGCGGCTGTTCCAGCGCACCACCCGGCGTGTCAGCCCCACGGCAGAGGGTGAAACCGTGTATGAAAGGGCCGTCGAGTTGCTGCAGGGCTTCGCCGCGCTTGAAGCCGAGCTTCAGGAGCACAAGTCTGAACCCTGCGGCCTGATACGGCTGGCCGCCACCTTTGGATTTGGACGCCTGTGGCTGGGGCCGGCGCTGGCGCTGTTCCAGGAACGCTATCCACGCATCGACATCCAGCTGCAGCTCACCGAGCAGTTGCCGGACCTTGGCAGCGAAGGCTTTGACGGCGCCATCTGGCTGTGGCAGGTGCGCGGCAGGCAGGCGGCCCAATGGGTGTCACGCCGGCTGGGGCCCAACCAGCGCGTGCTGGCCGCGTCGCCCGGCTACCTGCGGCGGCACGGTGAACCGTTGACGTTGAGCGCCTTGCGCGACCACGACTGCCTGATCGTGCGCGAAAACGCCCCCGCGCAGAGCCAGAGCTTCGACACCTGGACGCTGCACAAAGGCGACAGCAACACACCCGAGCAGGTCAGGGT
>JBBSRS010000146.1:0-6713 GCA_038242795.1 Burkholderiales bacterium | reverse complement strand
CGGAGATAAAATGGGCTGCTTCGGCTTCCAAGTCAAAACTTTCCTGCCCGAAAATACGCTCTGCCAGTGGCTCCAGGCCCTTTTCGCGGGCGATGGTGGCCTGAACATCGGCAATCGGTGCGGGCGTCCACGGGGCTTGCGCGCCGGTGCCCGTCTGGCGGGCCTTGAGTACGGTCGATGACGCGGGAATGTGCCCCATGTCAAAAATCTGCGTCCAGCGGTAGCTGAACCAGCCGTTGCGCAGCACCAGCACGGGCTTGCCGGTGGCGAACTGGCGGGCCACGGCTTCCATGCCGTAGGTGCCGCTGCCGGGCACCAGCGCCACGGAATGCGCTTTGTACACATCCTTGAGGATGCGGGAAATGTCGTTCATGACGCCCTGAAAGCTGCTCGACATGTGGTTGAGCGCGCGGTCGGTGTAGACCACCGAAAATTCGAGCAGGCCTTCAGGGTCGATGTTGGGCAATAGTCCGGGCATGGTGTGGTCTCGCAATGGTTGAAAAATTGAGGGTCGCGGCAGTTGGGCATGCCGCACGGCTTCAGCTTGATGGCTCACTTATTGATAGCTGTTTGCGCATACTGGTATTGCGTAAAGTGCCTATTCTTCTTTAAAAACAGCGGCGTGGCAAGTGCGCCGATGTGCTGCGCGCCAGCCGCCGCTTGCGCGGGAATGTTCAGCCTTTTTTGGCCTTTCGCGCTTCCAGCGTTTCGGTCGGGGCGCCCTGCTTTTTCCAAGCGGCAAAGCCGCCGTCAATGTGGGCGACATTGCGCATGCCCATGTCCTGCAGTGTCTTGGTGGCCAGCGCGCTGCGCCAGCCGGCCCCGCAAAACAAAATGAACTCCCGGCTTTCGTCGGCAAACACCGGCTTGAAATAGGGCGATGCCGGGTCAACCCAGAACTCCAGCATGCCGCGCGGCGCCAGCAGGGCGCCGACCACGGTGCCGTCACGCTCCAACTCGCGCGGGTCCCGAATGTCAACGATCTGCACGGTCGGGTCGGACAGCCGGGCCTGCACCGACTCGACCGAATAGGTCTTGACCTCTTCCATGGCCTCATCGACGAGAACCTGGAAACCTTTGGTAATGGGCATGCTTCACTCCTTATGCTGAAAAAAATAGTATCGACACGGCAAACAAACTGCCATTGTGGCCCTCAATGAACACCAGGGCCATGGCAGCCAAGCCTACTTGCGCCAGAACTGGCCGGTGAAGAGCACCAGAAAGGACAGCAGTTCAAGCCGGCCCATCAGCATGGCAAAGCTCAGCACGCCGAGCTGGAAGTCGTTGAGCACGCCGAAGTTGCCCGCCGGCCCCACCTGGCCCAGGCCGGGGCCAATGTTGTTGACGGTGGCGATGACGGCGGAAAACGCCGTGACCATGTCCAGCCCGGTGAGCAGCATCACCATCGTCAAACCGACAATCACGGCGCCGTAGATGAGCATGAAGCCAAAGGTGGCGGTCATGACCGACATGGGCAGCACCGCGCCGCCCAGGGTGACAGGGTTCACCACCCGGGGATGCACGATACGCACCAGTTCGCGGCGCGCCTGCTTGATGAGCAGGATCATGCGAATCATCTTCATGCCGCCGCCGGTGGAGCCGGCGCACGACACAAAGCAGCCCAGAAACAGCATCAGCACCGGCGCAAACACCGGCCACAGCGCGTAGTCGGTCGAGGCATAACCGGTGGTGGTGGCCACCGACACCACATGAAAGGCACTGGCGCGCAGCGCCTGCACCAGGTCGGGGTAAATGTCGTGCACGCGCAGCAGCACGGTGACCACCACAATCGACACCAGCAGCACAATGACGTAGCTGCGGAATTCGCGGTCGTGCAGCAGCGGGCGAAAGGAACGGTTGCGCAACACGATGAAATAGCGCAGAAAATTGATGCCGGCCAGTGCCATGAAAACTGTGGCCACCCACTCGATCTGCGGCGAATTGAAATGGCCAATGCTGGCGTCGTAGGAGGAAAATCCGCCCAGCCCCATGGTCGAGCACATGTGCATGAAGGCATCGACCCAGCTCATGCCCGCCCAGTGGTAGGCCAGCAGGCAGGCCGCTGAAAACACAAAGTACACGCCCCACAGGCCGCGCGCGGTCTCGGCGATGCGCGGCGTGAACTTGGCGTCTTTCATCGGCCCCGGCGTCTCGGCCTTGTAGACCTGAAAGCCGCCCAGGCCCATCATCGGCAGCACCGCCACCACCAGCAGCATGATGCCCAGGCCGCCCAGGAAATTCAGGAGGCAGCGCCAGACGTTGACCGAGACCGGCAGCGCATCCAGCCCGCTGAGCGCGGTGGCGCCGGTAGCGGTGAGCCCGCTCATGGCCTCGAAGTAGGCCTGGAACCAGCTGATGTCGGGCACGGTGTACATCAGCGGCAGCGCGGCGTAGGCCGGCAGCACCAGCCACACCAGGTTGACCAGCAAAAAGCCGTCGCGCGGCTGCAGCTCGCGGCGCTGGTTGCGCGTGGCGGCCATGAGCGCCAGCCCGCTCGCCAGCGTCAGGCCAAAGCAGGCCGTCCACAGCAGCACCTGCTCCTGCGCGTCAAGGGCAAACGTCCAGGCCAGGGGAACAAAAAAAGCCGGCGAAAAGGCGACCAGGATGCGCGCAAAAATGCTCAGTACGGGAAACAGGCTGTACATGCCGGACGCTCAGCCGAAAAAGGTCGCGCTGACCTGGAAGAGTTTTTCAACCTGGCGCACATCGCGCTTGTCGGGGATGAAGACGATGACGTGGTCATCGGCCTGGACCACGGTGTCGTGGTGCGGCATCAGCACCTCGCAATCGCCGCCCTTCCCGCGCACGATGGCGCCGATGGCCGAACCCTTGGGCAGCTTGATCTGCTCGATGCGCCGCCCCACCAGTCTGGAGGTCTTGGCGTCGCCGCGCGCCACGCCTTCGAGGGCTTCGGCCGCGCCACGCCGCAGGCTGTGAACGGCCGCCACATCGCCGCGGCGCAGGTGCGTGAGCAGCTCGCCAATCACGGTCTGGGCCGGCGAGATGGCAATGTCGATGGTGCTGCCCTGCATCATGTCGGCATAGGCGCGGCGGTTGATGAGCGACAGCACGCGCCCGGCGCCCAGCCGCTTGGCCAGCATGGCGGACATGATGTTGTCCTCGTCGTCGTTGGTGAGCGCCAGAAACATGTCCATCATGCCGACGTTCGCGCCGCGCAGCAGGTTTTCGTCGGCACCATCCCCGAGCAACACCAGCGAGGAAGACGGCAGCTGGCTGGCCAGGTAGTCACAGCGTGTGGCGTCGCGCTCAATGATTTTCACCTCGCACTGGCCGCTCAGGCTGCGCGCCAGGCGCAGGCCGACCCGGCCACCGCCGGCAATCATCACGCGCTCCACCGGCTTGTCGCTGTGGTGGATGGTGCGCAGCACCTGCCGGATCTGGCGCGCATCGGCCAGCACGAACACCTCGTCGCCCAGCAGGATGCGGGTGTCGGGCCGGGCCTCGATGTGGGTGTCGAGCCGGTACAGCGCGACGATGCGCATTTCGATGTCCGGAAACTGCGCACGCAGCTGCGCAATGGTGCGGCCGACCGCTTCGGTGCTGGACGCGCGCACCGCCGTCAGGCAGGCGCGCTGCTGCGAAAACATCACCACCTGCAATGCTTCGGGGTAGCGGATCAGCTGGTGGATGTAGCGCGTGACCGACTCCTCGGGGCAAATCACATGATCGACCGCAAAGCCGCTCTTGCCCAGCAGTTCGCTGCCCGCGACAAAATCGGGCGAGCGCAGCCGCGCCACGGTGTTGGGCACATTGAAGATCTGGTGCGCCACCTTGCACACCACCAGATTGGTCTCGTCGTCGGCGGCGCAGCCAATCACCATGTCGGCGTCTTGCGCGCCCGCCTCGCGCAGCACCGAGGGCTGGATGCCATTGCCCACCACGCCGCGCAGGTCGAAGCGGTCGCCCAGCTGGCGCAGCCGGGCGGCGTCGGTGTCGATCACGGTGATGTCGTTTTGCTCCAGCGCCAGGCTTTCAGCCACGGTTTCACCGACGCGGCCTGCGCCAAGAATAATGATGTTCATGGCACAAAATATACGTCAACGGCACGCCGTGCCAGCGGGCATGCAAGGCGTCAGGGTGTCACAGCGGCCAGACCAGCAGCAGCAATGGAATGCTGACCGCCGCCACGAGGATTTCCAGCGGCAGCCCCAGGCGCCAGTAGTCGCCAAAGCGAAACCCACCGGGGCCGAGGATCAGGGTGTTGTTCTGATGGCCGATGGGTGTCAGGAAGGCACAGGACGCGCCGATGGCCACAGCCATCAGGAAGGAATCCGGGTTCACGCCGAGCGCCGACGCCGTGCCCAGGGCAATCGGGCACATCACGGCGGCGGTGGCCGCGTTGTTCATCAGGTCGGACAAAAACATCGTCACCACCAGGATCAAGGACAGGCCGACGACGGCGTGGCCCTGCGCGACGTTTTCCAGCAGCACCCGCGCAATCAGGTCGGCGGTGCCGGTGGCCTGCATCGCGCCGGCCACGGGAATCAGCGCGGCCAGCAGCACCACCACCGGCCAGTCGACGGCTTCGTACACGCCGCGCGGCGGCACGGTGCGCAGCGCCATGGAGGCCAGCACGCCCAAGGCAAACGAAATGGCCGCCGGCAGCACACCGAACGCCGCCAGGCCGACCGAAAAGGTCATGATGCCGACGGACAGCCACGCCTTGCGCTGGTTCGGAATGCGCAGTTCACGCTCGGCCAGCGGCACGCAGCCGTTGTCGGCGGAAAACTCCGAGATGGCGTCGGGCGGACCCTGCATCAGCAACAGGTCGCCCGGCTTGATGGGCAACAGCCGCAGCCGCTGGGTATCGCCCTGTCGCGACAGCGCCAGCATGTTGATGCCGTAGCGCGTGCGCAGCAGCACATCGCTCGCCGAGCGGCCCGCCAGCATCGACCCGGGCAACACCACCAGCTCCATCAGCACGATTTCGCCCGCCGTGTCAGTCTTGCCGTCGTCGGGCTCCTCGTCTTCGTCTGCGTTGTCCTCGCCTTCAGCCAAGGCGGCGCTGGCGACAAGCCCCTGGCCGGTCTTGTCGCGGCGTTGGCTCTGGCTTTGCTCAACCGCCGTCGCCGTCGCTTTCTCCTTTGCCTTTGTCTTCGCCTCCGGATCAGCGGCGTCCCGGTTTTCGTCGTCCTCTGGCTCGGGCGGGCGTCCGGATTCTTCCAGCTTGAGCCCCAGGCTGGACAGCAGGCCGGACAGCGCATCGGCCTCGGCCTCGATCACCAGAATATCGCCGGCATAGACCCGGCGCGTGAGGCTGGGTGCGGTCATGCGGATCTCGCTGCGCACCAGCCCGACGACCTGTGCGCCGGCTTCGTCCAGCACGTCTTCCAGGTCACGCAGGCTCTTGCCGATCGACTTGCTGTCCGGCAGCACCCGCGCCTCGGTCAGGTAGACGCCGGTTTCAAAGCCTTCCAGACCGGACTGCTTGCGCGCCGGCACCAGTCGCCAGCCGACCAGCGCGACAAACGCCACGCCGACCACCGCCACCGCCAGCCCGACCGGCGTGAAGTCGAACATGCCAAAGCCGCCCACGCCCGTTTCGGCGCGAAAACCGGAAACGATGAGGTTGGGCGGTGTGCCGATCAGCGTGGTCATGCCGCCCAATATGGTGCCAAAGGCCAGCGGCATCAGCACCTGGCCCGGTGTCAGGTCCAGCCGCTTGGCCACCTGGATGGCCACGGGCATCAGCAGCGCCATGGCGCCGACATTGTTCATGAAGCCCGACAGCACGGCGCCCAGCCCCATCAGCGCAGCCAGGCTCAGCGTGGGACCGGCTTTTTTCGGCAGCACATAACGGGTCAGCACGTCCACCGCGCCCGACGTCAGCAAGCCACGGCTCATCACCAGCACGCAGGCCACGGTGATCACGGCCGGGTGGCCGAAACCGGCCAGTGCATCGCCTGCCGGCAACACGCCGGCCAGCACGCACGCCAGCAACGAGCCCATGGCGATCATGTCGTGCCGCCAGCGCCCCCACAGGAACATGCCCACGGTGCAGGCCAGAATGGCAAGAATGAGTATCTGGTCTTGCGTCATGGGCGCTTGGTGGGCTGCAGGATGGAAACGTCCGGCCCCTGCGGGACCAGCGCCAGGGCGTGGACGTCAGCTATGGCGAGGACTTCAAGCCAGCGCGCGCTGGATGATGATTTTCTGCACGTCGCTGGTGCCTTCGTAAATCTGGCAAACGCGCACGTCGCGGTAGATGCGCTCGACCGGAAAGTCGGTGACGTAACCGTAGCCGCCCAGTGTCTGGATGGCGACGCTGCAGACTTCTTCAGCCATCTCGCTGGCGAACAGTTTGGCCATGGCGGCTTCTTTCAGACAGGGCCGGCCGGCATCGCGCAGGCTGGCGGCATGCCAGATCAGCTGGCGCGCCGCTTCGAGCTTGGTCGCGCATTCGGCCAGACGGAAACCGACGGCCTGGTGGTTGAAGATGGCGGTGCCGAAACTCTGGCGGTCTTTGGCATAGTTCAGCGCAAACTCGAACGCGCTGCGCGCCATGCCGACGCTTTGCGCGGCGATGCCGATGCGCCCGCCTTCCAGCCCGCCCAAGGCAATCTTGTAGCCTTCGCCTTCCGCGCCGATCAGGTTTTCAGCCGGAATGCGGCAGTCGTCGAAGTTGACCTGGGCGGTGTCGCTTGAATGCTGGCCGAGCTTGTCTTCGAGCCTTGAGGCGGAATAACCGGGCG
>JBBSRS010000145.1:0-6715 GCA_038242795.1 Burkholderiales bacterium | reverse complement strand
GGGTCGAGCGGCTTGCCGTCCTTGAGCCCTTGGCCGAGGTAATGCGCGGCGCATTGCAGCAGCCACTGGCGAACCGGCGATTTTTCCGGCAAGTCCAGCGGATGTTCAATCGCGGCCAGAAAGCTGGCCGGCGTGGGGGCGCCGCCGCCAAGCGCCTGGCCCAGCACCGCCCGCTCCTTGTCGGCCATCTTGTCGAGCAGGGCTCCGGCATGCTTGCCAAGCCAGCTCCGCAAACCCGGGATCGGTGACAGCGTGGCAAATACCTTCAGCTTGGGAAACTCGTCCTTGAGCGTTTCCACCACGCGCTTGATCAGCGAATCCCCAAAACTCACGCCGCGCAAGCCAGGCTGGGTGTTGCTGATTGAATAGAAAATGGCAGTCGTCGCCTTGTCCAGATCGGCCGCGGCCGCCTGTTCGTCGAGCAGCGGCATGATGCCTTCGGTCATTTCGTCGACCAGCGCGACTTCGACAAAAATCAATGGCACGCCTGGCAGGCGGGGATGAAAAAACCCGTAGCAGCGGCGGTCGCTGTCCAGGCGGTTCTTCACATCGGCCCAGCTCTTGATGTCGTGCACCGCTTCGTACTGGATCAGTTTTTCGATCAGCGACGCCGGCGAATCCCAGCTGATCCGGCGCAGTTCCAGAAAGCCCACGTCGAACCAGGTTGAAAACATGTACTCCATTTCCACATCCAGCGCCATCAGCCGCTTGTCGGCTTTGAGAAAAGGCAGCATTTCAGCGCGCAGCTCGACCAGGAACTGAACGCCCTGCGGGTAGACACTGAAGCGCTGGAGCAGGCGGCGGCGCGGGGACACGGTGGCGCGGCGGTAATGCACCTCGGCCACGGCTTCGTCGGGTGTGCCGACAGATGCAGCAAAGCGTGCCTGGGCTTCCCTGGTTTTTTGCGCATCGGCCACAAACATCTCGCTCATCAGCAGCCACAGGTCGCGGCGCTGCGCCTGCGGGGCGGCGGCATGCCAGGCGGCCACATCCATGGCGCGCCGTCCGCCTTCGACCTCGCTCACGAGCGGGTCGATGATGGCCTGGAGTTCCTCGAAAGCCCGGCGCAGCAGGCGCGGCGACAGCGCCTCGCCCTCCTGGCGCAGCGTGGCTTCAAGGCGATTCGCAGTGGAGCGGGCCATCAGGTCGC
Organism: Burkholderiales bacterium; assembly: GCA_038242795.1. Classification (GTDB taxonomy): domain Bacteria; phylum Pseudomonadota; class Gammaproteobacteria; order Burkholderiales; family Burkholderiaceae_C; genus Polaromonas. Next base: position 5,565 of record JBBSRS010000145.1, on the reverse strand, counting down.
TCTTGGCTGGCGGCGCTTCCGCAGTTGTGCTCGCATCCTGCGCGTCAGCGTTCGGTTTGGGCGAAGCGGCAGGCAGCAGGCGCGAGACCCGGCCAAGCCAGTTGGTGCTGTTCATGCCCGCATGCCGCTGCAGGTTGCATCCGCTGTTCCGTGCCCGCTGGCGACGAGTGAAGGCAATGAATTCCAGGCAAGAGCCATGGCGCGAACTCCTTGAAAGGGTGAAATGTCAGCGCGCCCGCCCATGCGCAAGAACAGGCAGGCCGCCGAATGACGATGAAAAAAAATAGCGCCTTGTGCCCGTCCTACCTGCGCAAAGTGCGGTTTGAAGCCCAAACCCAGAGCCAGGCACCAGCGCCGATCATGGGAATGCACAGCCACTGGCCCATGCTCATGCCCAGCGCCAGGATGCCCAGGAAATCATCGGGCTCGCGGAAAAACTCGGCGATGAAACGGAACACGCCATACCCGACCAGGAAGGCGCCCGAGACCTGGCCCCTCTTGCGAGGCTGGCGCGCATACAGCCAGAGCAACGCGAACAGCAGCAGGCCTTCCAGCAGGAACTGGTAGACCTGTGACGGGTGGCGCGGCAGCATCGAGCCGCTGTGCCGAAACACCATGCCCCATGGCAGGTCAGGCGAACTGAAACGGCCCCACAGTTCGCCATTGATGAAGTTGCCGACACGCCCGGCCGCCAGGCCCGTGGGCACGCAGGGCGCGATGAAGTCCATCACCTGCAGCCACGGCCGCTGGCGCGTGCGCGCAAACCAGAGCTGCGACGCCAGCACGCCCAGCATGCCGCCGTGAAAGCTCATGCCGCCCTGCCAGACAAAAAATATCTCCAGCGGATGGCTGAGGTAGTAGCCCGGCTTGTAGAACAGGCAATACCCCAGCCGTCCGCCAATCACCACGCCCATCACGCCCAGAAAAAGAAGGTCCTCGATGTCCCGGCGCGACCAGGCGCCCGGCCCGGTGATGGACGCAAACGGCTCGTGGCGCAGACGCAGGCTGGCAAGGAAAAAAAACAGGCCAAAGGCGGCCAGGTAGGTCAGGCCGTACCAGTGAATGGCCAGGGGACCCAGTTGCAGCGCAACCGGGTTGATTTCAGGGTGAATAAGCATGAGGGGTATTTTGCATGGAAGGCGTGTGCCCGCTCAGGGCTGCGGAGCAGGCGGCGCATTCATGAAAGGCGTGCCCTTTCCTGCAAGCACAAGCGCGCAGGATCGGCGGCTCGTTTACGGCGCTTTAAACCACAAGCCGGCATTGGCTGTCTTGGCAGGGTAGCGGTGCTCGAAAAAAGTTGACGACCCTCGACAAGGCGCCACGTCTGCCTTGATGCCCGTCAGCGTTCAGCAACAAGCCTGTCGCAGGCGCTGTCAGGCTGTTCAGGACGCAACTTTTTTCCTGGTTGCCGCCATGCGTGCCGGGGCAGGCACCATTTCTGGCCGGCGCAGCACGCCGTGGCACAGGGTGCCAATGCATTGCTCGGCGATTTGCTCAGGCGTGTACTCGCCGCCGGGCTGGTACCAGCGGCCAATCCAGCCCAGCGCGCCCGCGATCATGAAGGCGGTCATCTTCGGATCACAAGGCGCCAGCGACCCCTCGGCCACGGCGGCTGCCACCAGACGGCGAAATGCCATGTCGATGCCCGACTTCAGGCTGCGCAGCTCTTTGCGACTTTCTGGCGGCAGTTCTTCATCGCCGACGCGGATCAGGCACATGCCAAAGTCCATGGTGACGATGCGCGCGTAGACCCGCATGCAGGCCATCAACTGGTCAATCGCCTTGCCGCCGGCAGCACGCGAGGCCTCGATGCCATCGATCGTCATCTGCAGACCCTGGCGCACGCACTCGATCAGGATTTCGTCCTTGTTCTTGACGTAGTAGTACAGCGTGGGCTTGCTCACGTTCAGCCGCGCGGCAATGTCGTCGAGCGAGGTGGCATGAAAGCCACGTTCATTGAACAGCTGCGCAGCCGCCTGCAGCACGGCATCACGCTTGGCCTGGCGCTGAACTTCGCGCTCGGATGCGGGCGTCCATGGGGACCAAGGCGCTGCACTGGAAACTTTACGAATGGTTTTTGGAGGAGTCATGGTGGAACCCAAACCGGGTAAATACTGATACATGAAGGGCCAGGAAACATACAAACTCTACTCGCGAGTAAGCAGTTTACGTAGAAGTAGTACTTTCCTTGGTCACGCAAACCCTAGCCCGAGAACCCGATGCAGATTACCCCGTCCTCCGGCTCCACAGCGCCCCCACTTTTGCAGGTCGATGGCGTCACGCTCGCATTTGGCGGTGTGCGTGCGCTGGGCGGTGTGACGTTTGAAGTGCAGCCCGGCTCCATCACCGCTGTGATCGGCCCCAACGGGGCGGGCAAGACCTCGCTGTTCAACACCATTTCGGGCTTCTACCGTCCCAATGCCGGCACCATTCGGTTCAAGGGTCAGGACATCAGCCGCGTGCCCGCGCCGCAGCGCGCCAAACTCGGGTTGGGGCGCAGCTTTCAGAACATCGCTTTGTTTCGCGGCATGACGGTGCTGGACAACATCAAGCTCGGGCGCCACGCGCACCTCAAGACCAACGTGCTGGACGCGCTGTTTTACAGGGGCCGCGCGCGCCGTGAAGAGGCCCTGCTGCGCGCCGACATCGAAGAATGCATCATCGACTTTCTGGAGATCGACCACATTCGCCATGCCCCGGTTTCTGCCCTGCCCTACGGCCTGCAAAAACGCGTTGAAATGGCGCGGGCGCTGGCCATGCAGCCAGAAATACTCATGCTCGACGAGCCCGTGGCCGGCATGAACCGGGAAGAAACCGAAGACATGGCGCGCTTCATCCTGGACGTGCGCGTCGAGTGGGGCGTGACGGTGCTGATGGTCGAGCATGACATGGGCATGGTGATGGACTTGTCCGACCATGTGGTGGTTCTCAATTTTGGCGAGGTGATTGCACAAGGCCTTCCCGCCGGGGTGCAGGCCAACCCGGAGGTGGTGCGTGCTTATCTGGGAGCGGGTGACGTGGGCGACCTGCGCCGCAAATTTCACGCCACTGCAGGAGCACTCTGATGGATTGGGCGTACCTGTTTGAAATCTGCCTGACCGGCTTGTCCGGCGGCGGGCTGTATGCGCTGGCCGCGCTGGCCTTTGTGGTGGTCTACAAGGCCACGCGGGTGGTCAACATCGCCATCGGCGAGCTGCTGATGGTCGGGGCTTATCTGTTTTTCACCTTTGCCGCCACGTTTGCCCTGCCGCTGTGGCTGGCCATTCCGGCCGCCGTGCTGGGCTCGGGCCTGCTGGGCGCGGTCATCGAGCGCACCATGATCCGCCCGCTGCTGGGCGAGCCGCCCATTTCCGTCTTCATGGTGACCATCGGCCTGGGCTCGGTGCTGGTCGGTCTGGTGGAACTGATCTGGACAGCCGACCAGCGCCGTCTGCCTGACTTCATGCCCACGCAGCCCATCATGGTGGGGGAGGCCTTTCTGGCACCCAAGGTGTTCTGGGGCGCCATGATCGCGCTGCTGTTCATCACCGCGGTGCTGCTGCTGTTTCGGTTCTGGCGCGGCGGCGTGGCTTTGCGCGCCACCGCCTCGGACCAGGCGGCGGCGTATTCCGTCGGCATCAATGTGCCGCGCGTGTTCTCGCTGGCCTGGGTGGCATCGGCCATGCTGGCCGCCGTCTCCGGCATCATCGTCGGGTCGATTGGCGGCATTTCCTCATCGATGGGCGTGTTTGGCCTGTCGGTGCTGGTGGTGGTCATTGTGGGCGGCCTGGACAGTGTGCTGGGCGCGCTGGTCGCGGGCTTGCTCATTGGCGTGGTGGAGGCCCTGGCGGGCAGCTACCTCGGTGGCGAATACAAGCAACTGGCCACGTTCATCCTGCTGGTGGTCGTGCTCATGGTGCGCCCTTACGGATTGTTTGGCACCCACGAAATCGAGAGGCTCTGATGCGCATCGGCACACTCAAGGAAAGCTACAGTGCCGACGCGGCGTTGTTTGACTCGCGCACGCAAAAAGTGTGGCTGGCGGTGGGCGCCGCGCTGCTCGTGCTGTTCCCTTTCATGGCCAGCGACTACTGGATGTACCTGGCGTGCCTGGTCAGCATCAATGTCGCCAGCGCCACCGGGCTCAACATTCTGACCGGCTACACCGGGCTGGTGAGTCTGGGACAGGCCGCCTTCATGGGCCTGGGCGCCTACACCGTGGCGGTGCTTGAAATCCGTTTTGGCACGCCGTTCATGCTGAACATCCTGGCGGGCGGATTGGTGGCCATGGTGGGCGGCCTCATCGTCGGCATCCCGTCCTTGCGCGTCAAAGGGCTGTACCTGGCGATTGCCACGATTGCCGCCTCCTTCATCGCGCATTTTTTGTTTGCCAACATGGCGCTCACCGGCGGCACGGCCGGACTCACCGTGCCACCGGCCAGAATTTTCGGCGCCGCGCTGGACACCTCGTTTCGACTCTACTGGGTGATCGTGCCGGTAACCATGCTGATGCTGCTGGGTGCAGCCAACCTGTTTCGCACCCGCGTGGGCCGGGCCTTCGTTGCCATCCGCGACCGCGACATCTCGGCCGAGGTGCTGGGCATTCCCCTGCTGCGCTACAAGCTGCTGTCGTTTGGCCTGTCGTCGTTCTACGCGGGAGTGGCGGGCGGCTTGTGGGCCTATTTTTTTCGCGTTGTCACGCCCGAGAGCTTTCCGCTGGTGATGTCGATTTTTTTCCTGGCGGCCATCATCGTCGGCGGCATGGGCACCATTTTGGGCGCCATCCTGGGCGCGGTCTTCATGACCATGGTGCCCGAGCTGCTCAAGCTGGTGGTCGACCTGCTGCCGGGCGGCTCCCAGCTGGTGGTGTTTCTGTCTCCCGTGCGCACCATCATTTTTGGCGCACTGATCATCGGATTTCTGGTGTTCGAGCCGCAAGGGCTCGCAGAAGTGTGGCGACGCATTCGCCGTTTTTTCCACCTGTGGCCGTTCCGCAATTGAGCGGCAGCCCTGCCAGGCATTGAGTTCATGAACCACCCCAAGGAGACCCGCAGCATGCAAAACAACCTACCCTCCCAGCGCCGCCGCGCCCTGCTGATTGCAGCCGGCGCCGCCTTGGCCACCCCGTTGGCAGCCCACGCCCAAACCGGTGGTGAAGACATCGTCATCGGTGGCTCCATCCCCATGACGGGGGTCTTTGCCTTTGCCGGCGTGGGCATCAACCTGGGGATTGGCGACTACGTCAAGATGGTCAACGACGGCGGCGGCATCAAGGGCCGAAAACTGCGTTACGTGCCCGAAGACACCGGCTACAAGGTCGATGTGTCGGTGGCCGCGTACAAGAAGATCACCAGCCAGAACAAGGTCAACCTGTACTACGGCGACTCGACCGCGTTTTCCAAGACCATCAACCCCGAGCTGGAACGCACCGGCACCACGCTGATGACGGGCGCGTCGTTTGCCACCGAATTGAACGACCCGAAAAAATTTCCGCACCAGTTTCTGGTGGGCCCTGACTACACCGAGATGTTCGGCATTTTGCTCAAGCACATTGCCAAGGAAAAACCGGGTGCCAAGGTGGCCTTT
>JBBSRS010000144.1:0-6719 GCA_038242795.1 Burkholderiales bacterium | reverse complement strand
TTGAGCTGAGGACGCTGAATACTTGCGTCATTTCAAGTATTTTTGGCCTGTAACGCATGCAGGACATGCGCATGGCACTGTCAAAACAGAAGCCTTCAAGTAATGATGGCGAACCTCGCGGCAGTCAGACCGCCAGCCCACCCGTTTTAAGTCCCGTCTAAGCTGCCCCCCTCAGACTGTGCCACTTCAAGGAACACCCCATGCGCTTACTGCTGGTTGAAGACGACGCCATGATTGGCGAGGCGGTGCTGCAAGTGCTGCGCGCCGAACACTCTGCCGTCGATTGGGTGCGCGACGGTGCCATGGCCGACGCGGCGCTCAAAAGCGAGCAGTACGACCTGGTGCTGCTCGACCTGGGCCTGCCCAAACGCGACGGCCTGGACGTGCTGCGCGCCCTGCGCCAGCGGCGCGACACCGTGCCGGTGCTGGTGGCCACTGCGCGCGACGGCGTGGCCGAGCGCATCGCCGGGCTGGACGCCGGCGCCGACGACTATGTGCTCAAACCCTATGACATTGACGAGTTGCTGGCGCGCATCCGCGCCCTGCTGCGCCGCAGTGCCGGCCGGGGCGAGCCGGTGTTGACGCACAAGGGGATCAGCCTCAATCCGGCGACGCGCGAAGCCACGGTCCACGGCCAGCCGGTGTCGCTGTCAGCGCGCGAATGGGCGGTGCTCGAAGCGCTGATTGCCCGGCCCGGCGCGGTGCTGTCGCGCGCGCAACTGGAAGAAAAGCTGTTCAGCTGGAAGGACGACATCAGCAGCAACGCGGTCGAGGTCTATGTCCACGGCCTTCGCAAGAAACTCGGCAACGACTTCATCCAGAACGTGCGCGGCCTGGGCTCTGTGGTGCCCCGGGAATGAGGCGCGCCCATTCGCTCAAGCGGCGCCTGCTCTGGTTCATTCTGGTGGCGATTGTGCTGGCCAGCGTGCTGCAGGCGGTGACGGCTTACCGGGGTGCGCTGCGGCAAGCCGATGCCCTGTTTGACGACCATCTGCAGCAGATGGCGCGCTCCTTGCGCGGCGGGATTCCGCTGGGGCTGCCGCAGGAGGGAGAAACGCAAGATCCCGGTTACGACCTGTTTGTCCAAATATGGGGCCAGGACGGCACCCAGATTTTCCGTTCCACCCGTTCGGCCCTGCCGCCGCGTGCGGTGCTGGGTTTTTCAGATGTCGAGGCGCATGGCAACCGCTACCGTGTGTACACGCTGCAAACCCCCTTGCAAACCGTGCAAATCGCGCAAGACCTCAGCGCCCGCACCGCGCGTGCACGGGCACTGGCCTTGCGTGCGGTGATGCCGTTTGCCGGGCTCACGCCGCTGCTGATGCTGGCGGTCTGGTGGATTGTCAGGCGCTCGCTGGCGCCCATCGAGCGAACACGCCGTGTCGTGGCACACCGCGCCGCGAATGATTTTTCGTCACTGGACGCCGACGAATTGCCCGACGAGGTGCGACCGCTGGTCGATGAGCTCAATTTGCTGTTCGGCCGGGTACGCCAGGCCTTCGAGGCGCAGAAAAATTTTGTCGCCGATGCGGCGCATGAACTGCGCTCGCCCCTGACGGCGCTCAAGCTCCAGGCGCAGGCCTTGCGCCGCCTGGACGCAGATCCGCAGGCACGCGAGGCCGCAGTGGCGCGGTTGAACCAGGGCATGGACCGGGCCATCCGGGGCGTCGAGCAGTTGCTGCTGCTGGCGCGCCAGGAAGCCGGCGCCGGCGAGGCACCGGGCCCTGTCGGGGCGGTTGACCTGCAGCAGGTTGTCAACCTGGCCGTGGCCGATGTGCTGCCGCAGGCGCGGCTCAAGCACATCGACCTGGGCCTGGCCGGCGACCCCACCGTGCAGCCTATTCCGGCGGTCAGCGGCCAGGCTGAAGCCTTGCGCGTGCTGCTGCGCAACCTGCTGGAAAACGCCGTCAAGTACACCCCCCCGGGCGGCCAGGTCGATGTGTTGCTGGAAGCCGGGTTGTCCACGCCGCCAGGCCAGGCGGCGCCCCAAATCGTTGCGGTGCTGACGGTCGAAGACAGCGGGCCGGGCATTGCGCCGGAACATCGTCCACGCGTTTTTGACCGTTTTTTCCGCGTCAGCGACACGGCGCAAGAAACCGGCAGTGGTCTGGGGCTGGCCATCGTGAAGGCGATTGCCGACCAGCACGGCGCGGTGCTGGCACTCCACGAGTCATCACGCCTGGGCGGCCTGAAGGTCGAGGTGCGGTTTGCGCCAGCAGCGCCGGGCCGGTCAGAGCAACTTTAAGTTTCGTCTAAGCCTGCGTCGCCATAGTTACCTGCATCGGCACCGACGCGTGCCTTACCTGACAGGAGCTTTTCATGACATCAACCGTTTCAAGCAATACCCGCCTGGTTGCAGCGCTTCTGGCTGCCGGGGCCATTGGCGGCGCCGGGGTCGGCGCGTTCAACGCCATGCACACGCCAGCCGCTGCCGCCATGTCGCCGCCCGCCTTCGTCGCCGCTGGCCCGGGGTCCACGCCGATGGCCCTGCCCGACTTTTCGCAGATCACCGAGCGCTCCGGCCCGTCGGTGGTCAACATCAGCGTGACCGGCACCACCAAGGTGTCGAATGACTCGCCCCTGGCGCAGGACGGCGGCGACGAAGGCGATGATTCGCCGGCCAACGGCCCGCTGGGCGAATTGTTCCGCCGATTCCAGCAGGGCCAGGGGCACCCGGGCGCAGGCCGGGGCGGATCGGGTGCGCAGCAGCAGGAAATGCCGACACGCGGCCAGGGTTCGGGCTTCATCGTCAGCGGCGACGGCATCATCCTGACCAACGCGCACGTGGTGCGCGGCGCCAGGGAAGTCACCGTCAAACTGACCGACCGGCGCGAGTTCCGGGCCAAGGTGCTGGGCGCGGACGCCAAGACCGACATCGCCGTTTTAAAAATCGAGGCTAAAAACCTGCCCGTCGCCACGCTGGGCAAGACCAGTGACCTCAAGGTCGGCGAATGGGTGCTGGCCATCGGCTCGCCGTTCGGTTTTGAAAACACGGTGACCGCCGGCGTCGTCAGCGCCAAGGGCCGCTCGCTGCCCGATGACAGCGCGGTGCCGTTCATCCAGACCGATGTCGCCATCAACCCCGGCAACTCGGGCGGCCCGCTGTTCAACGCACGCGGCGAGGTGGTGGGCATCAACTCGCAAATCTACACCCGCAGCGGCGGCTACCAGGGCGTGTCGTTTGCCATTCCGATCGATATTGCCAACAAGATCAAGAACCAGATCGTCGCCACCGGCAAGGTCGAGCATGCCCGGCTGGGCGTGTCGGTGCAGGAGGTCAACCAGGCGTTTGCCGACTCCTTCAAGCTTGACAAGCCCGAAGGCGCCCTGGTGTCGTCGGTCGAGAAAGGCAGCCCGGCGGACAAGGCGGGACTGATGTCGGGCGACGTGATCCGCCAGGTCAACGGCCAGCCCATCGTGTCGTCGGGCGACCTGCCGGCAGTGATTGGCCTGGCCACGCCGGGCGACAGCGTCAAGCTGGACGTGTGGCGCCAGGGGGCGGCAAAAGAACTGACGGCACAGCTGGCCAATGCCGACAACAAGGCCGCGCAGGTCGCCAGCAAAAAGGACGCCCCCGGCCAGGGCAAGCTCGGCCTGGCGCTGCGTCCGCTGCAGCCTGACGAGCAGCAGGAAGCCGGCACCGACAGCGGGCTGGTGGTGCAGCAGGCCAGCGGACCGGCGGCCCTGGCCGGCGTGCAGGCGGGCGACGTGCTGCTGTCGATCAACGGCATTCCGGTGAAGAACATCGAGCAGGTTCGCGCCACCGTGGCGAAATCTCAAAAATCGGTGGCGCTGCTGATCTTGCGCGGCGACAGCCGGATTTTCGTGCCGGTGGACCTGGGCTGAGAACCGGCAAAGCGCTCTGACACAAAGCGGGCTGCGGCCCGCTTTTTTTCTGTGTGGCCGATGCATTGCGGGCCACCAGGGGACGCCGGCTGGCAGTCCGGGAAGCTGAAAGGGTCACAACGGGACGCGTATCATCGGCCGCGCACCCTGTCGTCTGTTTGACGAAACGAAAGGGTGTGCCAGAATATTTCGCACTTTGAGAAATTCCTGGCTGCGACACGTCACCCAAGCGGCTTGCCAAAAACCTCTACTGAAGGTCTTGTGGACACATGCGAATAAAAGCTGATCGACACAACCCCGCTTTCCCTCGACGTTCTCCGGCCTCTCGCCTGGCGCTCCTGGGGCTGGCAGCCGCAGCCGCCTTGTCCGTGCATGCCCAGAGCCCGTCAGTGCCGGCTGAGGTCCAGGCATCGTCGGCGACGGCATTGCAGGCGCCGGCCGACGTGTCCGCCTTGGCCCATTCGCGTTGGCAGGCCAGCCTGGACGCGTTTGCGTTCAGGGATCAGCAGCAGCCTCCGGCCGATGACGGGGTGCTCTTCGTTGGCAGCTCGACCATCCGACTGTGGTCCAGCCTGTCGCAGGATTTCCGCCAGGTTCCCGTCATCATCAACCGGGGGTTTGGCGGTTCGACCATGCGCGACTGCAATTCGCTGGTGCGTGAACTGGTCATCCAGTACAAGCCCCGCCAGGTCATGGTCTATGCCGGTGACAACGACCTGGCCGAGGGCCGCTCACCCCAGGAGGTGCTGGGCAGCCTGCAGAACTTCGTGCGCAAGGTGCATGCCGCGCTGCCGGGCACACGCATCAGCTATATCTCGATCAAGCCCAGCCCCGCACGCGTCGGCCTGCTGCCGCAGATCAGGCAGGCCAACGGGCTGATCGCCGACTATGTGCAGACCGTTGCCGGCATGCGCTACATCGACATCTTCACCCCGATGCTCAATGCCGAGGGCCAGCCCCGGTCCGAGCTGTTCGGCGCCGACCGGCTGCACCTCAATGAAGCGGGTTATCGACTGTGGCAGTCGGTGATTGCGGCGGATCTGACGGCGGCACTGGAGCCGGCGCATCCTGCGCAGCCGGTGCGGGCGGGGCAGCTGTAGCCTGCGTGGCAGGCCGCATTCTCCGGTCCAGCCATGCTGAGAACAGCGCGACCGCATACAGCACTGAAAAACTGACCGCCACCATCAGCGCATCCAGCCACACCGGATGCACCAGCGGATTGCCGCCGAAAAAGGCCAGCATCAGCAGCACCATCACCAATTGCATGCAAAACACCGGCAACGACGCCGCGCCCAGGGCCTCCAGCACGCGCAGCCGCGGCAGGCGCGCCACCAGCGCTGGCCCGAAGCGGATCGCCAGAATCAACAGCGCAAACAGGTTCAGCAGACGCAGGGGTGCCAGCCGCCACTTGTCAAACAGCAGGTTCAGGGCCTCGTTCGGGCCAAACGGCGACTGCCCGACCGCATGCCGCCATACGAAGCCTACCCCCGCCAGCGCCACGGCCAGCACCACCGCCCAGCGTGGAAACGCGAACGGCTGGTGCGCCGGGCTGGCGTGGCTGGCGCCCATCCACAAACCCAGCATCCACAGAAATTGCCAGGAAAAGGTTAAAAACGCCCCGGTATCGTGAAACGGCACGGCCAGGCCCGTGAGACTGACCGTCGCCTCATAGACCCACCTGTCCAGGCCGAACTGCGCCAGCAGCCACAGTCCCGCACTCACGCCCATCGACACATTCCAGCCCCGGCGCAGTCCATGGATCAGCACCCACGGGCTGGCGAGCAAAAACAACACATACATCGGCAGGATGTCGAGCAAGGGCGGCTGGTACATCAGGAGCAACCCCGAGACCAGCGCCGGCAGTGGATGCGTCAGGTAATACGACATCAGGTCCTTGACTGCAGGCTGGTCGGTGCGCACGCCCACGGCGGCGATGACCGTGAACAAAAACAGCAAGGTTGCCGCGTGGCACGCATAGACCTTGCGCGCGCGCCGCAAGAAAGCCGGGCGCATGGCCTCGATGCCGCGCTTGCGGGCCATGCCCCCGTACACCAGCCCGGCCATGTAGGCCGACAGCAACACGAAACCCTCGGCGGCCGACACATAGCCGAACGGCTGGCCCAGCGCCGAGCTCAGGCGGGTCGGCAGGTGCGTGATGGTCATCAGGACCAGCATCAGGCCCCGAAGCGCATCCAGTTCCCAGCGCCGTGTCATGGCGGCTGCCCTTGAACACGGGCACGGGCGTCGTTGGAGGGAATGGGATGAACCGATAAAAGTATTTTCATGGTGTACGCGGTGGGCGGCAGAGTGAAGGCAGGAATCGGCTACGCTCTAGCGCCAGACAAGGAGTCACCGTGGCCAGTATTGTTCCCGCCCTCATCATGGCGCTGTCCGCCAGTGTGGCCCTGCAGGCGCAAGCGCTGCAAATTATTAGTCTTTCACCGCAAGGCGAGGTTGCCCAGGTCCGCCAGGTTGTTGTCAAATTCGACGAATCGGCGATCAACTTCGGCGATGCCAAAGCGCCCGCGCCGCTGACCGTGCGCTGCAACGAGGCGCAAGCCGCCAAAGGCTCGGGCCGCTGGATCAGCGACAAGGAATGGGCGTTTGAATTTGAAAACGACCTGCCGCCGGGTGTCAGCTGCGCTGTCAGCGCTGATTCAGGCTTCAAATCAGCCTCTGCCGCACAGCTGACGGGCACGACTAGCTATAAATTCAATAGCGGCGGGCCGTTCGTGCAAAATTTGCGGCCCGGCACCTACCAGCCCATCGACGAAGAACAGTACTTCGTCCTGCGGCTGAACGGCCCGGCCACGCTGGCCAGCCTGCAGCAAAACGTCTGGTGTTCGGTGGAAGGCCTGGGCGAGCGCGTTCCG
>JBBSRS010000143.1:0-6727 GCA_038242795.1 Burkholderiales bacterium | reverse complement strand
GTTCGGTGCCGCCCAGCACCGGCCACATGCGCGCCAGCAAAAACACACCGGCCTTGACCATCGTGGCCGAATGCAGGTAGGCCGACACGGGCGTCGGCGCGGCCATCGCGTGCGGCAGCCAGAAATGAAATGGAAACTGCGCGCTTTTGGTCAGCGCGCCCAGCAGCACCAGCACCAGGCAGGTCAGGTACAGCGGGTGCGCGCGAATTTGCGCGCCGGCCGCCAGCACCACGTCCAGATCGTAACTGCCGACGATGTGGCCCATGACCAGCATGCCGGCCAGCATGCACAGCCCGCCCGATCCCGTCACGGTCAGCGCCATGCGCGCACCGCGCCGCGCATCCTTGCGGTGGTGCCAGTAGCCGATCAGCAAAAAGGAAAAAAGGCTGGTGAGTTCCCAAAAAAAAGCCAGCTGGATGATGTTGCCCGACAGAACAATGCCGACCATCGAGCCCATGAACGCCAGAAAAAAGGAAAAAAAGCGCGGCACCGGGTCGGTTGGCGACATGTAGTAGCGCGCGTACAGCACCACCAGTGCGCCAATGCCCAGCACCAGCATGCAGAACATCCACGCAAAGCCGTCCAGCCGGATCACCAGGTTCAGGCCGAGCGCCGGCAGCCATTCGATGTCCTGGCGCAGCACCCCGCCGTCGGCAATCTGCGGAAAGTACAGCGCCGCCTGCACGGTGCAGAACAAGGCAATCAGGCCCGCCAGGGTCGATTCGGTGTTGCGCGCGTTGGCCGGCAGTAACGCCGCCAGCAGGCTGCCGATGAAGGGAAGAAGAATGAGATAAATCAGGGGCATGGCGAAGTGATTTTACGGGCAGGGTTTCGCTGTTTTGCAGCCCAGACAAACCCAGCACGTTGAGGGTTCTGGCAAGGGAAATGCAAGCCTTTGCGCAAACGCAAATCAAGGCTTGGCATCAGAAAACCACGCTCCCGATGTTGATTGCCCAGCCACCCGGACGATTCGGGCGGCGCGTGCTGGGGTCAACTGTCATCCATTGAAACCAGCGCAGGAACGGAGTCAAATCGCCTATGCCTCAAAGCCACTTCACTCAGCGACTCGGGTTGATTCAGTGCAAAGTGGTTTAACTGTCGAGAATGGTATTTTCATTTGGTGTGGCTTTGCGGCGCGGCAGATAAATCCTGATTCTCAGACCCAGCAGGTACTCAAAGGAGATGGCGATGACAAACGAACAGGCAGCACCTGAGACCAGCGGTGTTACGGTGGAATTTCTCACAACGGTTGACCTGGGCCCTGAAATAGAGGGCATGGCAGGGCGGCAGCTTCGAATGCGCATGGTGACCATCGAGGCTGGCGGCGTCTTCGGCCCGATTCACAACCACGTAGACCGACCGGGAACGGTCTACATCCTGCGGGGAACGATCACTGACCATCGAAATGGAGTGGCAACAGACTACGGACCGGGCGTTGGCTGGCCCGAGGACAGGAACACCACCCACTGGCTTGAGAACAGAGGCGCGGTGCCGGCTGTAGAGATATCCGTCGATATCGTGCGGCAACCGTAGGCTGGCGCAGGACTACAACCTGAAGGAAACCGAATTGATGAGGTGGTGTTGCATCCCCAACTGAATTTTCGCTTCCCGCCAAACATTGCTCGAACAGTACACAGCCATAAAAAAACCGGACTTTGTCCGGCTTTTAAAAAAGGCAAAGAACGCAACCCGTCCCGCCTTGGTGCACGCTGTGCGTCAGGCGCCGAAGAAACTCTTCAGTTTGTCGGTCCAGCCTTCCTCGCTGGGCGAATGCTTGGCGCCGCCTTTCTTGATCGACTCGTCGAGTTCCTTGAGGAGCTTGCGCTGGTGCTCGGTGAGCTTGACGGGTGTCTCGACCGTGATGTGGCAGTACAGGTCACCCGGGTAGCTGGAACGAACACCCTTGATGCCCTTGCCGCGCAACCGGAACTGTTTGCCCGCCTGTGTGCCTTCGGGGATGTCGATTGCCGCCTTGCCGGCCAGCGTCGGCACCTCGATCTCGCCACCCAGCGCTGCCGTGGTAAAGCTGATCGGCATCGAGCAGTGCAGGTCGTCGCCATCGCGCTCGAAGATGTCGTGCTTCTTGAGCCGGATCTCGATGTACAGGTCGCCGGGCGGCCCGCCGTTGGTGCCGGGTTCGCCGTTGCCGGTCGAACGGATGCGCATGCCGTCGTCGATGCCGGCCGGAATCTTCACTTCCAGCGTCTTGTTGGTCTTGGTCTTGCCCACGCCGTGGCAGGCCATGCAGGGCGAGGGAATCAGCTTGCCGCTGCCCTTGCACTGCGGGCACGTCTGCTGCACGCTGAAAAATCCCTGGCGCATCTGCACCACGCCATGGCCGTGGCAGGTGGTGCAGGTGGCCACCTTGGTGCCGGGCTTGGCGCCGCTGCCGTGACAGATGCTGCAGTCGTCCCAGCTCGGGATGCGAATTTGTGCTTCCTTGCCAGCGGCCGCTTCCTGGAGTGTGACCTCCATCGCATAGCTCAGGTCGCCGCCCCGGTAAACCTGCCGCCCGCCGCCCTGGCCGCCACGCTGCTGGCCACTGAACACATCGCCGAAGATGTCGCCAAACGCCTCGGCAAAACCGCCAAAACCTTCCGCGCCGGGACCGCCGCCGCGCATGTTCGGGTCGACGCCGGCATGGCCGTACTGGTCATAGGCGGCACGCTTTTGCGCATCGGAAAGCATTTCGTAGGCTTCCTTGGCCTCCTTGAACTTTTCTTCCGACACCTTGTTGTCACCCTGGTTGCGGTCAGGGTGGTGTTTCATCGCAAGCTTGCGGTACGCTTTTTTGATGTCTTCGTCGCTGGCGTTCTTGGGAACGCCCAGCGTGTCGTAATAGTCTTTTTTGGCCATGTCAGGTCAGGCAATCATTGTTAAAAATTCAGCGGTCCGCCAAGTCAAAGGTGGCGCAGAAGAAGCGGGAATAACGTGCAGCGGCAAAGCGCAAAAGCGGAAAGCCTGGATTGCTCCTGGTTTCCGCTCTTGAACTGGCCATGCATTTTCATGCAGTCAGCAGGCCATTTGTGGCCTGCTGGTTTCAGCCCTTCTTGACTTCCTTGACTTCGGCATCCACCACATTGTCATCGGCAGCGGGCTTGGCTTGCGCCTGCTCGGCGCCAGCCGCGCCGGCCGCATCGCCGCCTTGCGAAGACTGCATGTCGGCGTACATCTTTTCGCCCAGCTTCTGGCTGGCTTCCATAAGCGCCGCGTTTTTGCCTTCGATCGCATCCTTGTCGTCGGACTTGAGGGCTTCTTCCATGTCCTTGATGGCGGACTCGATCTTTTCCTTTTCGCCGGCGTCCAGCTTGTCGCCATATTCGGCCAGCGATTTTTTCACGCTGTGCACCATGGCTTCGGCACTGTTCTTGGCCTGTACGAATTCGACTTTTTTCTTGTCGTCTTCGGCGTTCAATTCGGCGTCTTTCACCATCTGCTGAATCTCGGCTTCCGACAGGCCCGAGTTGGCCTTGATGGTGATCTTGTTTTCCTTGCCGGTGCCCTTGTCCTTGGCGCCGACATGCAAAATGCCGTTGGCGTCGATGTCGAACGACACCTCGATTTGTGGCGTTCCGCGTGATGCGGGCGGAATGCCTTCAAGGTTGAACTCGCCGAGTGCCTTGTTGCCCGAGGCAATCTCGCGCTCGCCCTGGAACACCTTGATCGTCACGGCCGGCTGGTTGTCTTCAGCGGTCGAGAAGGTCTGGGCGAACTTGGTCGGGATGGTCGTGTTCTTTTTGATCATCTTGGTCATCACGCCGCCCATGGTTTCAATGCCCAGGGACAAAGGCGTCACGTCAAGCAGCAGCACGTCGGAGCGGTCGCCCGAGAGCACCTGGCCTTGAATCGCGGCGCCCACGGCCACGGCTTCGTCAGGGTTGACGTCCTTGCGGGGTTCCTTGCCGAAGAATTCCTTGACCTTTTCCTGCACCTTGGGCATGCGGCTCATGCCGCCCACCAGGATCACGTCCTGGATGTCGCCCACGCTGATGCCGGCGTCCTTGATGGCCACGCGGCAAGGCACAATCGTGCGCTCGATGAGTTCGTCAACCAGGCTTTCCAGCTTGGCGCGCGTCATCTTGACGCTGAGGTGTTTTGGGCCCGATGCATCGGCGGTGATGTAGGGCAGGTTGATGTCGGTCTGTGCGCTGTTCGACAGTTCGATCTTGGCTTTTTCAGCCGCTTCCTTCAAACGCTGCAGGGCCAGCACGTCGTTCTTGAGGTTGACGCCGGAGTCCTTCTTGAACTCGTCGATGATGTAGTCGATGATGCGCTGGTCGAAGTCTTCGCCGCCCAGGAAGGTGTCACCGTTGGTGGACAGCACTTCAAACTGCTTTTCGCCGTCCACGTCGGCAATCTCGATGATCGAGATGTCGAACGTGCCGCCGCCCAGGTCATACACGGCAATCTTGCGGTCGCCCTTTTCCTGCTTGTCCAGGCCAAAAGCGAGGGCGGCAGCGGTGGGCTCGTTGATGATGCGCTTGACATCGAGGCCGGCAATGCGGCCGGCGTCTTTGGTGGCCTGGCGCTGTGCGTCGTTGAAGTACGCCGGCACCGTGATCACGGCGTCGGTGACGGGCTCGCCGAGGTAGTCTTCGGCGGTCTTTTTCATCTTGCGCAGGATGTCGGCACTGACCTGCTGGGCCGACAGTTTTTTGCCGCGCACTTCAATCCAGGCGTCGCCGTTGTCGGCAGGCACGATGGCGTAAGGCATCAGGCCGATGTCCTTCTGGACTTCTTTTTCAGCGAACTTGCGGCCAATGAGGCGCTTGACGGCGTAAAGCGTATTGCGTGGGTTGGTCACGGCCTGGCGCTTGGCCGAGGCGCCCACCAGCACCTCACCGTCTTCCTGGTAGGCGACGATGGACGGCGTGGTGCGGGCGCCTTCCGAGTTTTCAATGACGCGGGGCGTGTTGCCCTCCATGATGGAGACGCAGCTGTTGGTGGTGCCCAAGTCGATGCCGATGATTCTTCCCATGATTTACTCCTGTTTATTGTTTCGTTAAGGTTTTTGATGCCGGCTCAAGCGCCGTCGGCTGGCGTGTGCATCAGGCTGCTGAAGACTTGCGGATAAGTTTTACAAGTTCAAGAGCAGCCAACGCATTTCCGCTGTTTATTTGTGCTTATTGGGGCGCAGCCACCGTGACCAGCGCAGGACGCAGCACGCGCTCGGCGATCAGGTAGCCCTTTTGCAGCACGGTGACCACCGTGTTGGCTTCCTGCTGCGGCGCAGGCACCATGCTGATGGCCTGGTGCTGATGCGGGTCAAATCTGGCGCCGGGTGCTGGGTTGATCTCGATGATCTTGTTGCGTTCCAAGGCGCTCTTGAGTTGCTTCAAGGTGGCTTCGGAGCCTTCACGCAGTTGCTCCTGCGTGGCTTCTTTCAGTGCCAGACCCGCTTCAAAGCTGTCGAGCACCGGCAGAAGGCTCTCGGAAAAACTTTCAAGGGCGAATTTTCGAGCCTTGGAGATTTCGTCCTCGGCGCGTCGCCGGGCGTTTTCAGCTTCTGCCTTGGCACGCAAATAGCTATCTGACAGCTCGGTATTCTTGGCTTGCAGTACGGCCATCTGGGCCTGCAACTCGGGCAGCGCATTCATGGCTTCGAACTCGTTGGCGGCATGGGCGGCTTCGAGTTCTTCAGGACTGGGCGCGCCTGTCAGGTTGTTGTTGTGTTCGGGTTGTTTGTTCTCGGACATATCGGTAAAAATGTTTTTGAGCTGCTAAGCCGATTAGTTTGGGTCCGCAATCCCCTTTTCAAGACAGGGATTAGAGGATTCGTAATGAAATGTCACGCATGTCAGCGTATTGGGTGCCGCAGATAGTTTGAGGCATTTCAACACTTGCGAGTTTGGCCAGATCCGTCCAGCGACAGGCTCATGTTCTATGCAACGAAAAGGGTTCTTGCAGCTTCGGGGAGCCCGGCCAGCCGATGGCAGAAACAAAAAAACAGGCGTCCTGCCTGTTCTTTATTTTTGTGCAGAGCAGCTGTCCTCTTATTGAGAAATGCTCTTTTCGGCGTTGACTTTTGTCTGGCTGACCACCCATTTCCCGGCGAAAGCCTGCAGGTCATTCAAACGCTTGAGCAGGTCGGCGCCGAGTGATGTCACGGTATACCCTTTTTCGCCATGTCCGAGCAGGCCCGCTGCGCGCAATTCCTTGATGCGGGTGTTCAGGGTATTGGGTGTGATGTTGCCAATGCTGTCCTGAAGCAGGCGAAAGGTTTGCGGGTGGCCGTCTTTCAGTGCCCACAGCACGCGCAGTGCATAGCGCGACTCCAGCAGTTCAAGCAACAGGTTCACAGCAGCGTTTTCTTTGGCACTCATTGGGTTATCTCCTCAGGTCGTTCGGGTCACAGGGAATAGGCATCAGGCTTGGCAAAGGCCCGTCAACAAATATAACGCAAAATCTCTTTTGCTACGAGTTTTATAGCTGGTAATGCCCGCGCTGTGTGGATTTCGAGACAAAAATCTTAAAAAACCACATGCAGGCATGGTGTGAAAGCGCATTGCAGGAAGCATTCGATTCAGTGATCCGGTCCGATTCAGCGTGGCATTCATCCAGGCAGCCGCCAGGTCGGCAGGGTGATCGTGCAGCCGGCCCTTGACGATTCCATGATGCTTTCAATGACCTGCTGCACCCCCAGCGCGGAACGTCCGCTGACCGCAGGCGCCCGTCCGGCCTGCACCGCGCGGATGAAATCCTGCAGCACGGTCCGGTGGGCGGCGTG
>JBBSRS010000142.1:0-6738 GCA_038242795.1 Burkholderiales bacterium | reverse complement strand
CGGCCTCGACGATCCGCCGGGGCGGCAATGCACCGCGCTCGGAACGCCACAGCGCCGAATGCGCCACACCCGCTTCTTTCCATTCGATAAGAGTCGAGGCCGGGGTGGCCGATTCGGGAAGCGCGGTGGAGGTCACGGAAAAGAAGGTAGGCATGGTCAAGGCAGTCAGAAAGGTCAGAAAGAAAGACCCCGTGTTTTAACAGATGGCCGGTGCTTTCCCGGCAAAAAACCCTCCCGTCAACGTTTCTTGAGAAAAACGGGGCTTTAGCGCATGCGGGGCGGGGTCCGGCAGCTATGAATACAGTAGCTAACGAAACGGCCGGCTGAGAAAGCGCGAACCCGCCAGACCGAATCGCCAGGGCTGGTCGACGGCTTTTGAAATGCCAATGCGTGGCCCGGCCACCACGTTTGCCTGCAGCCCCGGCGCGGCGGGGAACAGCGCAAACGGCGGCTCGCCCAGTCGCTGGCCGGTGAAACCGCGGTCAATGCCCAGTGCCTGCCCCAGCCGGCCCGGACCGGCGCAGAGCAGCCGGACATCGTCCAGACCGCGCCGGGCGCGCATGCGCTCCAGCCCCTCGGTGGGCTCGATGGCGCGCAACAGCACCCCGGCGCCGTGGCCGGTTTCGCGGCAGACCAGGTTCATGCACCAGTGAATGCCGTACGAGCGGTACACGTAGATGCAGGCGGGCGGGCCGAACATGGCCGCGTTGCGTTCGCTGGGGCCGCTGAAGCTGTGCGACGCCGGGTCGTCGCGGTCATAGGCTTCGGTTTCGACAATGATGCCGCCCACGCCATCGACCAGCAGCCGCATGCCGATCAACTGTCGCGCCACAATTTCAGACGTGGCCAAAAAATCGATGCCGGCAACACAAGAAGACAAATTGAAGGCTATGGGTGGATTTTCCAAGGCAGTTCCTAACAACCAAAACCTGACATAAAGGGGAGCCAACCAGGTTTTCATGCCAGTCGGACGCAAAAGCGGTGCATCAGGAATTGTCCGCCAGCCCATCGGAATTGCCGGGCGCAAAGCCCATGGTCATCGTTTGCACCCCTTGAATCCAGGACTGGCACCCGTGCAGACCCCGGACATTCAAGGTTAAACCTTACCTCAGGGGAAACCACCATATGTGAAGATTCAATGCCTTGCCGCCCAATGGTGACAGCCGCAAGAAGACCGGGCAGCGATCGCGCAAAGCCACCCGCCCGGCAGCACCCGACAAAAAAGACAGTTGTCTGTTTTCGGGCAACCAGCAGCCTTTTGCCAGGCACGGCGAAATTCCTTCAGCTAACGTTTCAGACGCGGAAAACGTTTGGATTGAGGTCCACGCTGCCAGAATTTCCGAATTCGACGCAGCTCGGTTCATCAACAACCACTGCATACCGGGAACAAGAACCCGGGCATTAATGTGCTTTTGGCTTCAGGCGTTTGAACAGGGTGACACCCAACAGCACTAGGGCTCCGGCTACGATTCCCACGATGGCATCGATGGCAAACGGCGCCAGCGTTCCCAGCACGGCCCCAATGCCATTGACACCGCTGGCCCACTCGGTGGCCACGTCAACAGCATGGTGCAGGAAGGGAAAACCATGGCTCAAAATACCGCCACCGACCAGAAACATCGCAGCGGTTCCGGCAACCGACAGGAACTTCATCAGCCATGGAGCACAAAACAGGATGGCGCGTCCCAAGCCGTGCTGAAAGCGGGTCCACGCCCCTGTGCCCGGACGCTGGGTGAGGTACAGCCCGCCATCATCGAGCTTGACAATGCCCGCCACCACACCATAAACCCCGGCGGTCATGATCAGTGCAATACCGCTCAACACCACCAACTGGGTGGTGAAAGGGCTTTGCTGCACCGTGCCGAGCGTGATGGCGATGATTTCTGCCGACAAAATGAAGTCCGTGCGAATCGCGCCCTTGATCTTGTCTTTTTCCACTTGCTTCAAGTCCACCGCCGGGTCAGCCAGCGCAGTCATCCGCTTGTCATCCTCGGCCGCTTGCTCTTGGGGGTTGTGCATGAATTTGTGGGCCAGCTTTTCAAAGCCTTCATAACAGAGAAAAGCGCCGCCGACCATCAGCAGCGGCGTCACCAGCCAGGGCGCAAATGCACTGATCGCCAGCGCCGCCGGCACCAGGATGGCCTTGTTGATGAAAGAGCCCTTGGCAACCGCCCAGACCACCGGCAGTTCCCGCTCTGCCCTGACACCGGCAACCTGTTGCGCATTCAGGGCCAAATCATCACCCAGCACGCCAGCGGTTTTTTTGGCCGCCACCTTGGACAGCAAGGCCACGTCGTCCAGCACGCTGGCAATGTCATCAATCAGGGCAAGTAGGCTGGTGGCCATAGGTTTTCAGGGCAAGCGGTGGCAGGCCGGGGTTGGGTAGAAACGAAAAAAATAGCAAAGCGCCATCGCGACGAACCATTGCGCACGGCGGGACAGGAAAAAACCGCCAACAGGCGGTTTTCAATCCCAAGTCTGAAAGCCCGGCAGTGATCAGTTCGCGGTCAGGCGGCCGATGATAAAGCCCAGGGCCAGCGCCATGCCAACGGCTTCCAGCGGCTTGTCCTGGATCCAGGACTTGGAGCATTCCACCGCATAACCGGGCGCCTCGTACACCCGGGTGGCATTTTCGGAAACACGGTCGGCGACCTGCGTTGCCCCGCTGGAAAGCCGGTTGACGGCGTCATGCGCCACGCTGCCGACACGCCCGACCGCATCCAGCGTCGGGTCCACCACCTTGTCAATGGAACTGTGCAGCGCCGAGCCGGCCGATTCCACGGTGCGCTTGATGGCGTTGCCGTCGGTGGTTTCAGCGTTGTGATCGCCAGGGTTCGAAGTCGAGTTTTCCATCTTGTTTCCTATAAAAAAATTAAGCAGAATTCGAAGTTTGCCAGTAGCCACTCCACCGCGCATCAGGCTTGGCTGCCCTGCGCAAATCACGCCGAAAGGGCTTGACAGCAAAGTTTAAGGCGCTTGGCGGTTCACCGCATGTGCGGCGCTGCAGGGAGCCGTTGTAGGACAGGAAAGACAAAGCCTGCTGGGCTGAAACCGAGCCTGGTTTGAGCCAATAATCCATGCTGACGTGCGGTGTCACCACACCATGCCGCGTCTGTAACCAAGGGAACCCCGCCATGCACTGTTTTTCAAATACCGCCTTTCAGCACCATGCCTCAGGCGCCGCTGGATTCATCCTGCTGCGCAACGGGCCAGGCGAAGAAGCCCAGGAAGAGGAAGAAGGCCTGGAACTGCCGGTGAATCCTGACCAGGGAACGCCGCTGGTTCCCGACGAGGAAGGGGTGGTGACGGTTCCGACCTGACGCTTCAACGCAACGCCGGTTTTTGCGTTGCGTGCCATGACACCACGCGAGGCCGGTTGTGTCCAGGGTACCCCCTTGACTGCGTTTCGTGAAAGCGCTTGAATCACAACTTGCGCTGATGAGCTTGCTGGCATAGCATGAAAGCGCTGCTGTCACATACAAAAAAGGGCGTCCATGAACACACTGACCAAACTGGCCCTTGGGATGATCGGTCAGCTCAAACCACAGCCTGCGCAGGGCAATGCGGTTTGCGTGCTCTCTTTGCCACCGCCGCAGACGCATGGCGGTCTGCCCCTGATGCAGGCGCTCAGCCAGCGCTGTTCAGAGCGGCAATTTTCCCCCTCCCCGCTGGACCCTCAGCTTGTGTCCAACCTGCTGTGGGCCGCAGCAGGCGTCAACCGGCCTGATGACGAGGGACGCACGACGCCCAGTGCGATGAATTCGCAGGAAATCGATGTCTATGTGGCACTGCCTGAGGGTCTGTACCGGTACGAGCCCTCCGGCCATGTGCTTTATCTGATCAGCGCGACCGACGTGCGACGCGTGACCGGCTACCAGGACTTTGTTGACCGGGCGCCACTCGACCTGATTTTTGTCGCCGACCATTCCCGCATGACCGCGGTGCCTGCGGCGCAACGCGCGTCGTACGCTTCAGTGGCAGCAGGTGCCATGGTGCAAACCGTCTATCTGTTTTGTGCATCGTCCGGGCTGGGAACGGTGATTCGTGCCTGGATTGACCGCCAGGCGCTGTCAGAGGCCATGGGGCTGCAGGCCGACCACCAGATACTGCTGTCCCAGACCGTTGGATGGCCTGCGGCAGCCCCATTGCCCCCGGCGGCGGGCGTCAGTCCACCGCCCGCTTGAGGCGCAACTCTTCGAGTTTCACGCTGCCGAAATCGACTGTCTTGAGTGACGGCATTTCGCGCTTGAAGCCGGCGGCATGTTCGCAAAACTCCAGCGCGCGCTCATTGCCCAGCAACACCCACAGCGTGACCTGCGTGCAGCCTTCATCCTTCAGGCCATCGCGGGCGCCGTCCCACAACTGCAGGCCCACACCCTTTCTCCAGTGCTCGGGCGACACGTAAAGGGCCCAGATCTCACCCACGCTGGAGCGGGTCTTCGGGTCGCGCGAACGGTCGAAACCGACGAAGCCGACGATCTTTTCGTCTTCCGTGGCCACCAGCACCTGCGGCTCGCTGTACTCGATCGCTTCGCGCCAGTAAGCCTGGCGCTTGTCGACGGTCATCTTGGCCAGGTAGTCATCGGGCATCAAGTCCTTGTAGGCAGCTTGCCAGGTGGCAACATGGATTTCGGCAATGGCTTTGGCATCACGGGCAACGGCAGGACGTACGGAATAGCTGGACATAAAAAAATCGCTTGTGAAAGTCAGGGGAAGGCCCGGGAGGGCGGATTGTCGCGCAATTCGAATGGGCGTCCAGGGCGATTGGGTTAAATTCAGCTTTTTGCCCTGCGCCTTCCAGCGGTTCGCTTCCATCACTTTATGCCAGACCCCCAACCGAAGAGCCCCACAACCCCGGCAGAATCAGGCAGCCTGGTCTTCAATGCGTCTATCGCAGGCGACGACACGTCGTTCGAGGCGCCTGCAGCGCTGCCGCTGCTGCTCGCTGCTGAACAGGCCGGCGTGTGGCTGCGGGACAGTTCATGCCGCAACGGCACCTGCCGCACCTGCATCTGCCGGCTGGTCAGCGGCCAGGTGGTGTACCGCATCGACTGGCCGGGGCTGAGCCCGGATGAAAAACGCGACGGCTTCATCCTGCCCTGCGTGGCCTGTCCGGTATCCGATGTGGTGATTGAATCGCTTTTCTGACCCTCAAGTGCCGCCGCTTGGCCCTGGCAACGCGTTTGCATCGGCAAGCGCTTTCGCGCTGAGGCATGATTCCCCCATGAAGATGACCCGACTGAAACTCCTGGCGCACCGCGTTGTCGCGCCCGCACTGATGGGCTGCAGCTTGCTGGCCGCCGGTGCCAGTGCGGCGGCGGCCGCCCCGCCGTTCGAAGACACCATGGCCCAGCGCACGCTGGCCTGCACCGCCTGCCACGGGCCGCAAGGCCGCGCCGCGCCCGACGGCTACTACCCGCGTCTGGCGGGCAAGCCGGCCGGCTACCTCTACAACCAGCTGCTCAATTTTCGCGAAGGACGCCGTCATTACGGCCTGATGACCCGGTTGATCGATCCGCTGAGCGATGCCTATCTGCTGGAGATGGCGCAGTATTTCGCCAGCCTGGACGTGCCCTACCCGGCGCCGCTGCCGGCACAGGCGCCAGCGGCGTTGCTGCGCCGGGGCGAGCAACTGGTGATGCAGGGCGACCGCAGCCGCAAGCTGCCGGCGTGCATCCAGTGCCACGGCCAGGCCATGACCGGCGTGGCGCCTGCCGTGCCGGGCCTGCTCGGGCTGCCCCGTGATTACCTCAATGCGCAGCTGGGTGCCTGGAAGGCCGGCCAGCGCCGCGCCCATGCGCCCGACTGCATGAAGGCCATCGTGGCCAGCCTGAGCCTGGAAGACATCAACGCGGTGGCGAGCTGGGTTGCCGCCCAGCCGCTGCCTGCCGATACCCATCCGGCCAGTTCGCCGCCAGCCGCAGCGCTTAACAGTGAACTGCCGCGCTGTGGCAGCGCCCCGCTGCCAGCCGACGGCATGCTCGAGACGAAGGCACACAAATGAAAACCACCTCCCGATGGGCACTGGGAATGGCCGTGCTGGTCCTGGGCGCTGCCGCCGCCCTCTGGGCGCTCAATGTTCGCGACGAGACCGATGTCCGGGCCACGGCAGCGTTTGCGCCCACCGACAGCCTGATCGCGCGCGGCGCCTACCTGGCGCGCGCGGGCAACTGCATGGGCTGCCACACGGCGCGCGGTGGCGCCAGCTATGCCGGCGGGCTCGGCATTGCGACGCCGTTCGGCACGGTGTTCACCTCCAACCTCACGCCCGATGCCAACACCGGCATCGGCAGCTGGTCGCCGGCGCATTTCTGGCGCGCGATGCACAACGGCCGCTCCAAAAGCGGCCGCCTGCTATACCCGGCCTTTCCGTACACCAGCTACACCCAGGTGACGCGCGAAGATTCGGATGCGATCTTTGCCTTTCTGCGCAGCCAGCCTGCGGTGAACCAGCCGAACCAGCCGCATGCCCTGGGCTTTCCCTACAACTCCCAGGCCGCGCTTGCCGTCTGGCGCGCGCTGTACTTCAAACCGGGCGTGTACCAGCCCACTGCCAGCCGCGATGCCGAATGGAACCGTGGCGCCTATCTGGTCAATGGCCTCGGCCACTGCAGCGCCTGCCATTCGCCGCGCGATGCACTGGGTGGCATCCGCCAGAGTCTGGCACTGGCCGGCGGGCTGATCCCGATGCAGAACTGGTACGCGCCGTCGCTGACATCGGTTCACGAGGCCGGCGTG
>JBBSRS010000141.1:0-6822 GCA_038242795.1 Burkholderiales bacterium | reverse complement strand
GGCGAAAATGGCACCATCAAACTGCTGGGCGGCATGGAAAACGGCAACGTGACTGTGGCTGGCATATTGGACGCCAGCGCGCCCAACGGCGGCAATGGCGGTTTTGTTGAGACATCGGCAGCGCAGGTCAAGATTCAAGACGGTGCCCGTGTTACCACTGCGTCCGCACAGGGAAAAACCGGCAACTGGCTGATTGATCCGCCAGACTTCACCATTGGCGCCGGCGGTGACATCGAGGGCGCGACGCTGGGCGCCAATTTGCTGAGCAACAACGTCACCATTTTGAGCAATAGCGGCGCCACTGGCAACAACGGCGACATCCACGTCAACCAGGCCGTCACCTGGACCGCGCCGACCACGCTGACGCTGGACGCCTTTCGCGACGTGAACATCAACCAGGCCATG
Source organism: Burkholderiales bacterium (assembly GCA_038242795.1). Classification (GTDB taxonomy): domain Bacteria; phylum Pseudomonadota; class Gammaproteobacteria; order Burkholderiales; family Burkholderiaceae_C; genus Polaromonas. The sequence goes on along the minus strand of JBBSRS010000141.1, from coordinate 6,417 downwards.
ACGGCCACCAACGGCAGCCTGGTAGCCAAAGCGGGCCGCGATGTGAACGTCGCCGCCGCGACCAAGACAACCACCGGCAGCCTGACCTTTGATGCCGTCAACGACGTCAACGTGACCGCAGCGGCAACCATTACCACCGGAAACCTAACAGCGGTGGCCGGCAAGGATGTCAAGATTGATGCCGCCATGACGGTCACCACTGGCGACATGGTGCTGCGTGCCGACAACGACGGCACCGGCCCCGGCGCGGCCGCCGGCACGGTGGCCATCAACTGTGGCGCCAACTGCCTGACCATCACGACCGGCAACCTCAGCATTCGCTTCAATCCGGTGACGTATGCCAGCACGAGCAGCGAAATCCTGGCTTATGGTTTGAAGCTGACGGGTGGCGGATTGCTGGACGCGAAAGCGTGGGTGTTTGGCAAGGGCGACAACAAGATCTATGACGGCACCCGGACAGCCACTGTCAGCGGACTGGCGCCTGATGTGATCGGTGTGGCGCCTGCCGCCACATTGGGCGCTGTCAGCAATGCCAATTTCGACACCAGGCACGTCGGCACGCAAAAGCTGATCACCTTCGACAGCACCTTTAACAACGCTGTTTTCGACCTGTTTGCACCTGCCGGCACGACGCCTGGAACCTATGTCACGCGTGCCGACATCACGGCCCGGCCGCTGACGGTCAACGCGGTCACCGATACCCGCGTCTACAACGGCACCACCAGTTCGACAGGCACGCCGACATTCCTCGGCCTGCAGCCTGGAGACACCCTGAACGGCACGCTCACGCAAGCCTACGCCAGTAAGGATGTGCTGGGCACGAACGCCAGCACCCTCGTCGCCACAGGCCCGTACACCGTCACCGACGGCAACGGGGGCAACAACTACGCCGTCACTGTCAATACCGCGCCGGGCACCATCACACCGGCATTGCTGACGGTGACGGCCAATGACCAGACCAAAACCTACGGTCAAATTTTCACCTTCGCCGGAACAGAGTTCACGTCCAACGGACTGCAGTCTCCCGACAGCATCGCCACCGTCACGCTGGCCAGCGCCGGAACGCCCACCACGGCGCATGTGGCCGGCAGCCCCTACCCGATCACTCCGTCTGCAGCGACCGGCGCTGGCTTCATCCCTTCGAACTACACCATCCGCTACGTCAATGGGGCGATGGTGATGACGCCAGCCCCGCTAATCCTCACGGCAAGCGATCAAACCAAGGTGTACGGCACCGCATTGCCGATCCCGGGAACGGCGTTCACCTCAACCACGCTGCAAAATGCTGACACCATCGCCAGCGTCACGATGACCAGCGCCGGCACACCAGCGACCGCCCACGTGGCGGGCAGCCCGTACCCGATCACCATCACGCCGGGCAGCGAAACCGGTGGCATTTTCGTGCCCACGGACTACACCATCAACTACGTCCCTGCAAGTATGGTGGTGACCCCGGCCCCGCTGACGCTCACGGCCAACGACCAAAGCAAGGTGTACAGCACCGTACTGCCAATTCCGGGAACGGCCTTCACGGCAACCACGCTGCAAAATGGTGACACCATCGCCAGCGTCACCATGACCAGCACCGGGACACCAGCGACGGCCACGGTGGCGGGCAGCCCGTACCCGATCACGATCACGCCCGGCAGCGCAACCGGCAGCACTTTCGTGCCGACGGACTACACCATCAATTACGCCGATGGAACGATGACAGTGACCCCCGTCGTCGTGACGCCCCCGGTCGTGACGCCTCCAGTTGGAACGCCTCCAGTTGGAACGCCTCCGGCCGTGACACCTCCAGTTGGAACGCCTCCGGCCGTGACACCTCCGGTTGGAACGCCCCCGGTTGGAACGCCCCCGGTTGGGACGCCTCCGGTTGGGACGCCTCCGGTCGTGGCACCTCCGGTTGGAACGCCCCCGGTTGGGACACTCCCGGTTAACTTCCCGCCTCCTGTGATCCAACCCGTTCCCCCTAGCCCCGTTCCGCCAGCGCCAGTGCCGCCAAGCGAGGTGCCGCTGGTCGTGGTACCGCCGGCTGCAATACCGCCGACGCAATTGCGGATCGTTCAGCCACCCGCACCGGTCGTCGTGCCGGTTGAAGTTCCTGTCGTAACGCCTGCAGAAAAACCGCCACAACCTTACGTGCCGCCCGTTTACATCCGAAAACAAGACCGCAACTGATGGGCTCGGGTGCTGCGCCGCGGATTGAAGCATCGTCTGCGCCGTGGCTGCCTGCTGCGGTTGGCGCCGCCAAACCTGCCGATTCAGCGTGAATCGGCAGGCCCGTTTCTTACGCATGGACGTCAAAATGGCAACACATGAAAAAGGCAAGTCTCTGCGCGTTTGGTCTGCCATCATGACGTGGCGGTTGTCTCTGGGCCTGGCGGTCGTCAGCGTTTGCGCCCCGTCAACAGCGACTGCGCAAACCATCGCGTCTTTATTTCCTGCAGAGCACACCGCAGCGCTGCGTCAACATGTCGGCAGCCCACCGCCTGCCCAGGCACAACCTGCTGCAATCCAACCTCCCAAACGGGCCAACTTTGAAAAAGAAATGGGTTCCCAGGCATCGCGAGATATGGCGGACTGGGTCGTTGATTCGGGCGACAACCACCTCAAGCCTTTTGTGATTGTTGACAAGGTCCAGGCAAAAGTCTTTGTATTCGATGCGCAAGGCCAGCTGCGCGGTGCCGCCCCGGTGCTGCTGGGTCTGGCGATTGGTGATGATTCCGTGCCCGGTATCGGCGAGCGCAAGCTGTCAAGCATTCGCCCCGAGGAGCGCACCACGCCGACCGGCCGCTTTGTGGCGTCGCTGGACCGGAACCTCAAGGGCGAGGAAATCCTGTGGGTTGACTACGAGACGGCCATTTCCATGCATCGGGTCATCACCAGCAACGCCAAAGAGCGCCGTGCGCAGCGCCTGGACAGTCCGTCGCCGCTGGACCGCCGCATTTCCTATGGCTGCATCAATGTGCCGGTGAAGTTCTACGAGAACGTGTTGAGCCCGGCGTTCACCGGGACAGACGGCATTGTTTATGTACTGCCCGAAACCCGTTCGGCCCGTGAAGTCTTTGGGTCATATGATGTCGAAGAACGCGCAGGTCTAAAGCGCTCACGTCAGGAGCCTTCCATTGCGCTGGGCGCTGCGGCCAACTTGGCCAAGTGATGCACGCGTGCTTGATTTCTCGACCCAACCTGACCGCTGATCGGGTCACCAGCGTGCAAACAACGACGGGGTCCTTCATTCAAAATGTGCGCTTTATGAAAGCCGCGCTTGTCTTCCTGTTGCTGACAGCCGTCAGGCGATGGCTGGTAGGGTCCTGAAGCTATTGGTCGGTTTTTGCTGTGTTCACGACAGGCCTTGGCCGCTAACGGCAAGACAGTTCAATCACACCCTGGCGCTGCAACGCCAAGAGTTCTGAACGGCAAGCTGGGTATTTAGTTGCGGTTTGTCTTTTAAATATGTCAACTGTCACTCAACAGTAACCGTTGAGTATGTTTGTTATCTGTCTGGAGTGCCTCATGACCCGTCTCACCCGCCCCCATTGTCTCGTTGCGCTGGCCATTGCGTCGCTTCTCATGGCGGGGTCCAGCTTTGCAAAAAACGATGACGGTGATGGACACGGCAAGGACAAACACAAAGACAAGGGCCACGCAAAGCATGCCGAGGTGCACAAGGCCCAGCCGCACAAGGAACAGCAACATGCCGTGCAGCGCCAGCGGCAGGAAATCCGCCCAGGTTCCTATTTCAATGACCAGCAGCGCACCTATGCGCGCCAATACTACAGCCAGAACTACGGGCACGGCAGGAATTGCCCGCCCGGCCTGGCCAAGAAACACAACGGCTGCATGCCTCCGGGCCAGACCCGGAACTGGTCTGTCGGCCAGCCGGTACCCCGGGGCGTGACGGTTTACTCGGTGGCCCCGCCGGTGCTCCTCCAGCTGCCTCCCGCGCCCTACGGCTACCGCTATGCACGCATTGGCGGCGACATCGTCTTGGTGCAGCAGCAAAACAACCTGATCGTGGACATCATCGTGGGCTTGCTCGGCTGAACAGAAAAAGCCTGAAAAACGGCCATTCGCTGCAAAACACGTATTAACCCCAGACTGGTGACCCCCACCCGTATTGCGAACCGGACAACCCACATGACATCATTCTTCAAGACAACCTTGGCCATTGCGGCGCTGGTGGCGGCTGGCCAGGCCATGGCACAGGCCACGTTCTACCAGGACGACAATTACCAGGGTGCCACCTTCACCACCGACCGGCCCGTTGAAAACCTCAGGCAGTCCGGCTTTAATGGCAAGGCTGCATCGGTCATTGTTTCCGGCAAGCTGTGGGAAGTCTGTGACCGGCCGCGCTTTGGCGGCCACTGCACCGTGCTGCGCCCGGGCCAGTACCCGTCGCTGACGGCGCTGGGACTGGCGCAACGCGTGGCGTCTGTGCGCGCCGTGGACCGCAATGAACGGATTGATGAAAGCCGTTACGCGCCGGTGGCAGCTGTCGTGCCGTCCAACGCCCAGGTGATTTTTTACGCGAATGAAAACTTCCAGGGCCAGTCGTTCACCGCGCAAAGCCAAATCGACGATTTCACCCGCTACGGCTTCAACGACCGGGCTTCCTCGGTCGTGGTGCTGGGTGACCAGTGGGAGGTGTGCGAAAACGTGCGGTTTAGCGGTCGTTGTGTGGTGCTGCGGCCTGGCCGCTATGCCTCGCTGGTGTCCATGGGCATGGAGGATCGGGTGTCGTCTATCCGCGGCGTGGCAGCCAATGCGCGGGTTGGCAATGAGCGTTATGCGCCGCTGCCGGCCCCGGTGTACGACAACCGCCGCCGCAGCGAGGAGCGCCTGTACGACGTCGAGGTCACGTCCGTGCGCGCCGTGCTGGCCGCGCCCGAAAAGCGCTGCTGGATGGAGCGTGAGCCGGTGGCGGCACAGCCGGGCAGCAATTACAACATTGGCGGTGCCCTGGCCGGCGCCCTGATTGGCGGCGTGCTCGGCCATCAGGTCGGCGGCGGAACCGGCAAGCAGATCGCGACGGTCGGCGGCGCCGTGGCGGGCGCAGCGGTCGGTGCCAACGTGGGCCGTAATGCCGGAGCCAGTTCGCAGGTGGCTGGCCAGGATGTGCAGAAGTGCGAAACGGTGCCCAGCCAGGCCAAGACGGAGTTTTGGGACGTGACCTACACCTTCCGGGGTCAGGAGCACACGATTCAGACCACGACGCAGCCTGGCAGGACCATCACGGTGAACGGCCAGGGCGAACCCCGGGCCAAAGTTTAATCAGCGCACTGATGACTGTCACACGGCCGAGTGGCTCAGCCGTAGGCGACCCGGAACGTGGGTGAGTCCTCGGGTTTCGATCCCCTGCGGTCATACACCTGATTGGTGCTGATGCTGGCGTGGCCCAGCCATTCCTGAACCTTGGCAATGTCGGCGTGATGTTCCAGGGCGCTGGTGGCGGCGGTGGCGCGCAGCGCGTGCGGTTACATGTTGTCCCCCGCAATGCCGAGCTGCTTCATATAGAACACCACCACGTCGGCGTATACGCTGCCGGTCGTGAGCGTGCTGGTGTGCTGCCCGGCTTTCGGTGCGCGGATGCGGCGAGACAGCGGCCCTTGCGCTTCCTAGCCATGTCCAGCGGCTTCGAGGTACTCGGTCACCAGGCGCAGCGCGCTGGCGTGGGTAGGAATGAAGCGCCGCTTGCCGCCCTTGCCCTGCACGCGCAGGTGCGGAACCCCCGGCGTTCCTACGAAAAATCCTTCACGCACAGCTTGGTGAGTTCCTCGCGTCGCAGCGCATGGAACAGCAGCACGGCCAGGATGGCCCTGTCGCGCTTACCTTTTAAGGTATCGCCCGAGGGCGTCGCCAGCAGTGCCCGGGCCTGCGCGTCGCCCAGTGCCGGGATATTGCCTTCCAGAGTATCGACCACCTGGCGCTTGACGCCCCTGACCGGATTGTGCAGCAGAGCATTGCTCTCGCACAGGTAGTCAAAGAGCGAAGCGAGCGCCGCGAGCTTGCGCCGAATGGTGGCGCCACTGAGCAGCTGCTTTTCCAAGTCGGCGCGCCAGGCGAGCACGTGCGAGCGCGTGACCGCATGAAACTCCTCGGATTCAATGATGTCGGTAAAGCGCATGAACCCGGCCAGGTCACTTTGGTAGGCGCGCCGGGTCTGGATGCTCGTCAGATTTGTAAATCACTGCGCTTCGGGCGGCACGTCGGCTAGACGGGCGAATTCCGGGGCGGTGAGGGCACGGGGGAGTGCCCGACTGAGCGGCTGCATTTCAGTGGTCATGCGTTTAGTTTTAATCCTTAATAACGTATTTATGAAGGGTTGAGAAGGTTTAAAAAATGGCAGTTTACCAACGGGGAGTGCTGCAGAAAACTTGGACTGGTTTATGCCGCAAGTCCGAGGTTCTTTCG